>NZ_JBVCWP010000102.1:0-12634 GCF_057460485.1 Boseongicola sp. | reverse complement strand
TCGTCGCAAAGCCAGTCGCACCATGCGCGCAGGTCGGCGATGGCTTCTGGGCGCAAAATGTAGATACGGCGAGCGCCAAAGGGGTCGACAGTGACGAGGTCCGCGCCGGTCAGCACCTTTAGACGTTGCGACACGGCAGGGCGCGGGACGGGAAGGGTTTCGGCAATTTTACCAACGGGGGCGGGTGATCTTCGAAGGCGTTCGTCTATCGCGCGGCGTGTCGGATCACCGAGGGCGGCCATCGGGCCGGAGATTTCTATTTGGTTAGTCCTGACTTTCGCTAAGTCTGGCCATATATCGCGTCAAGCTTTGTGATGATTATTCGGTCTGCGTCCCTTGCAGGTCGTCGGGGGCGCTACTAAGACTCTGGCAACATTCACGCGCTATGACGACGGCGACGACGCGAAGGCAGGCACAATGCACGATCCGGTAGAGACTTATATGAACCTTGTTCCCATGGTGGTTGAGCAGACCAGCCGTGGTGAGCGGGCCTATGACATTTTTTCGCGGCTCCTTAAGGAACGCATCATTTTTGTGAACGGACCCGTGCATGACGGCATGAGCCAGCTGGTTGTGGCCCAGCTTTTGCATCTTGAAGCGGAAAACCCGTCGAAAGAGATTTCGATGTATATCAACTCGCCCGGCGGTGTCGTGACCGCGGGGCTGTCGATTTATGATACAATGCAATACATCCGCCCGAAAATTGCGACGCTTTGTATTGGCCAGGCGGCGTCCATGGGCTCGCTTTTGTTGACGGCCGGCGAGAAGGGGATGCGTCTGTCGCTGCCCAATTCGATTATTATGGTGCATCAGCCGTCGGGTGGCTTTCAGGGGCAGGCGAGTGATATTTTAATCCACGCCCGTCACACCGAACGTTTGAAGCGTCGATTAAACGAAATCTACGTGAAGCACACCGGGCAAACGCTGAAAAAGGTCGAGGATGCGCTGGAGCGGGACAACTTCATGACCGCGGAAGAAGCCAAGGACTGGGGCCTGATTGACGAGATTGTTGAGAGCCGTGGTGCGATTGAAGGGTCTGATAGTTAACCAGACGTTACGATCACACCTAGATCATGACGCGGTGAATGTGCGAATTTGGCGTTGTGCCTCCTTGGGCGGTGCCATAGGCTTTAGACTTATGGGGCGCAAGTGAAGCGAAAGACACTGCACGTCCGACCTAGGACGCGTGGTCAACAGGCAGACGGCCGAGAAGGTATGTGATGGCGAATAATTCGGGCGAAAGCAAAAATACGCTTTATTGTTCTTTCTGCGGAAAGAGCCAGCATGAAGTCAGAAAATTGATCGCCGGGCCGACAGTTTTCATCTGCGACGAGTGCGTCGAACTTTGCATGGATATCATCCGCGAGGAGACGAAAACCGCCGGTCTGAAAGCATCAGACGGTGTGCCGAGCCCGCAGGAGATTTGCAGCGTTCTTGATGACTACGTGATCGGGCAGATGCATGCGAAACGGGTTTTGTCTGTGGCGGTGCATAACCACTACAAACGTCTGAACCACGCGGATAATTCTGACATTGAGCTGGCGAAGTCCAACATCATGTTGATTGGCCCCACCGGGTGCGGAAAAACGTTGCTGGCCCAGACCTTGGCGCGCATTCTTGATGTGCCGTTCACGATGGCCGATGCGACAACTTTGACCGAAGCGGGTTATGTCGGCGAAGACGTCGAGAATATCATTCTGAAGCTTTTGCAGGCGAGCGAATACAACGTCGAGCGCGCGCAGCGTGGCATCGTCTATATTGACGAAGTCGACAAGATCACACGCAAGTCGGACAATCCTTCGATCACGCGGGACGTGTCGGGGGAAGGTGTGCAGCAGGCACTATTGAAAATCATGGAAGGCACGGTTGCGTCCGTGCCGCCGCAGGGTGGTCGCAAGCATCCGCAACAGGAATTCCTGCAGGTCGACACGACGAATATTCTGTTCATCTGTGGTGGTGCATTTGCGGGTCTTGATAAGATCATCGCACAACGCGGCAAGGGCTCGGCAATGGGTTTTGGCGCGGATGTGCGGGACCCGGATTCAAAATCAGTTGGCGAGTATTTCAAGGACCTTGAGCCGGAGGACCTTTTGAAGTTTGGCCTTATCCCTGAGTTTGTGGGTCGTTTGCCGGTTATCGCGACGCTGGAAGACCTGGACGAAGACGCTCTGGTGACGATCCTGACCCAGCCGAAGAACGCTTTGGTTAAGCAGTACCAGCGTTTATTCGAGTTGGAAGATGCCAAGCTGAATTTCACCGACGATGCCTTATCAGCAATTGCGAAACGCGCGATCAAGCGCAAGACTGGCGCGCGTGGATTGCGATCGATCATGGAAGACATCTTGCTTGATACGATGTTCGACCTGCCGGGGCTGGACAGCGTGGAAGAGGTCGTGGTGAACGAAGAGGCCGTGAATTCGGATGCGGCCCCTTTGATGATCCACAGTGATGCAGAAAAAGAGCCAGCCAGCGCGGGCTGAACAGGTCGACACAATTAAAAAGGCCGCCTTTAGGGGCGGTTTTTTATTGAGGTAAAGAGTTTTGCAGGCTTCGCGCCAAAGCACGCAGCACACGGCGGTCGGGCCTAGACCTTGGAGTGCCCTTGCGGCATACCTTGGTCAAAGGGTCATGAAAGGTCCGAAATGGGAATTGTAAATACGCTTCTGCGCTCTGTCACCTGGTGGAATGGCCAGTCGTTTGGCACCCAGCTTTTTACCTGGCGCAACGGGCAAAAGGTCGGCGAGGACAATCAGGGCAACATCTTTTACCAGTCGAAAGACGGGGTAAAGCGTTGGGTGATTTACAATGGTGAGTCCGAGGCGAGCCGGGTCGATCCAAGCTGGCACGGCTGGCTGCACCATACATGGGACGAGCCCCCAACAACGTCGCCGTTGCCCCGCAAAGACTGGGAAAAACCGCATCTTGAAAACATGACGGGCACGCCTGCCGCCTATGCGCCCGCAGGGTCGATCCGTCGGGCTGACCCGGTGTCGCGTAAGGACTATGAGGCCTGGACGCCGGAGTAAGCACAATGCCTGAGAGAGTTGGAGAAGTGATCACAGGTGGCGCGGTTTTGGCTGTGGCTGCCGGTTTTCTGTTTTATGCCTCGCAATTTGGCGGCTTCGGAGCCGGCGGCGACGGCGCGACCTATACTGCGTCTTTCCGATCAGCTGAAGGTGTACAAGTCGGAACAGATGTGCGGCTTGCGGGCGTGAAAGTTGGGTCGGTCACAGGCCTTGACCTTGATCCCGCGACGTTCCGCGCGGACGCGTCTTTGTCGGTCGACAGGATTGTGGTTTTGCCGGAAGACACGGCTATTATCATCTCGTCAGAAGGCCTTCTGGGCGGCAGCTTTGTTGAGCTTTTGCCCGGCGGGTCGGCGTTCAATCTTGAACCCGGTGCCGAGATTGAAGATACGCAAAGCTCGGTCAGCATAGTGCAGCTTTTGTTGCGGTTTGTGTCGGGCGGCGAGGAATGAAGTCCTTGTTCGCGGTGATTCTGATCGCATTTGCGCCGATGGCGTTTGCGCAGGACACCGTGATTACGTCACCGATTGATGGCTCGACCACTATATTGACGACGCCCGATGTCGCGGCCAGTTCGGTGCGTGCTATACAGGCTCCGGGCGCGACTTTGCGAGGGCTTGATAAGGTTTCGGGAGAGGTGATTGATCTGGAATTGTCCGTAGGTGAGACGGCCGCTTTTGGTCGGATCGAAGTGACTTTGGGCGAGTGCCGGTATCCCGAAGATAACCCCATGGGCGAGGCTTATGCCTGGCTTGAGATCGAAGATCCACTGCGCACAGCAAGCGTTTTCGAAGGCTGGATGGTGGCGTCCAGTCCGGCTTTGAACGCGCTGGATCACGCGCGTTATGACGTCTGGGTCATCCGCTGCACGACGGCGTAAGGATCGGTTTCCAGATCAACAGCATCAATTGAAGTGAAGACATTCAGTGCCACGTCAAGGCGCGCGCGATAATCTTCGCGCGGGATTTCGATCGCGCCAAGGGACACAAGATGCGGTGTGGTAAACTGGGTGTCGAACAAGGTGAAACCTGTGCGTCTCAGGTGATCGACCAGCCATGCAAGTGCAATTTTCGAGCCGTCGGTTTCTTTGGAGAACATGCTTTCTCCGAAAAAGGCGCCGCCCAATGTTATGCCGTAGACGCCGCCGATCACGCGGTCTCCGCGCCAAACCTCAAGCGTGTGGGCGTGGCCCGCTTCAAACAATTCGCGTGTCAGATCGCGGATCGTGCCATTGATCCACGTCTCGTCGCGATCCGCGCACCCATCAAGGACGGCGCCAAGATCGGTACTGATCGCGATGCGGTAGTCGCCTTGGCGCAAGCGCTTAGCCAGCGAGCGCGAGATATGGAAGCCATCGAGAGGGAGGATGCCACGGCTGCGCGGATCGACCCAGTAGACGTCCTTGGAGTCCCGCCTCTCGGCCATCGGGAAAATGCCCGAAGCATAGGCTGACAAAAGCAGCTCTGGCGTTAGTTGTCGGTTGCTCATCTCAGACCTGTGCCGCGCAATGCATCGCAATAATTGTACAGCGAAAAGCGGGATCAGGCTACGCCGTTTCGTCGAGGGTTTGATCGAGCCACTTTTCGAGCCAGTGGATGTTATAGTTGCCTGTTTGGACGGCTTCTTCCTGCAAAAGCGCATCGAAGAGGGGGATCGTCGTGTCGATCCCGTCGATGATCAATTCCGACAATGCTCGCTCCAAACGAGCCAGCGCTTCGGGACGGTCGCGCCCATAAACGATCAGCTTGCCGATAAGGCTGTCGTAGTAGGGTGGGATTGAATAGCCGTCATACAGAGCAGAATCCATACGCACACCAAGGCCGCCAGGGGGATGATATTGCGAAATCTTCCCGGGCGACGGCGAGAAGTTTGGAAGCTTCTCAGCGTTAAGGCGGATTTCGATCGCGTGGCCCTGAACCTTTAGGTCTTCTTGCTTGAATTCCATCGGCAGGCCAGCTGCAACGCGAATTTGTTCGCGCACGAGGTCGACGCCAAAGACGGCTTCGGTCACTGGGTGTTCAACCTGAAGGCGGGTGTTCATCTCTATGAAATAGAACTCGCCATCCTCATAAAGAAATTCCACCGTGCCTGCGCCGATGTAGTTGATGTCGGCGACGGCGTCAGCGCAGATTTTGCCGATCCGCGCACGTTCTTCCGGGGTGATCGAAGGGCCCGGGGCTTCTTCAAAGACTTTCTGGTGGCGGCGCTGCAGCGAGCAGTCGCGCTCGCCCAGATGGACGGCATTGCCTTTGCCGTCGCCAAAAACCTGAATTTCGATGTGGCGCGGCTTACTGAGATATTTTTCGATGTAAACTTCGTCGTTGCCGAAAGCGGATTTTGCTTCGGAGCGGGCAGTTCCGAATGCGGTGTCGATCTCGGCGGCTGATTTGGCCAACTTCATGCCGCGACCACCGCCGCCTGCCGTCGCTTTGACGATGACCGGGTAGCCAATTTCTTTGCCGACGCGGCGTGCGTCTTCGACAGTTGCCACGCCGCCATCCGAGCCGGGAACGACGGGGATGCCGAGTTTCTGGACGGTTTCCTTGGCGGTAATTTTGTCGCCCATAATCCGGATGTGTTCGGCCGAGGGACCGATGAAAGTGATCTCGTGGTCTTCCACGATCTGAACGAAGGCGGCGTTTTCAGACAGGAAACCGTAGCCTGGGTGGATCGCTTGCGCGCCGGTAATCTCGCAGGCCGAAATGATCGCCGGTACCGACAAATAGCTTAGATTGCTTGGGGGCGGGCCAATGCACACGCTTTCGTCGGCCATGCGTACATGCATGGCGTCAGCGTCAGCGGTGGAGTGAACGGCGACAGATTTGATGCCCATCTCGCGGCAAGCACGTATTACCCGAAGAGCGATTTCGCCCCGGTTGGCGATCAGGATTTTGTCGAACATGGGCGTTACCATTATTCGACGATCATCAACGGTGCACCGAATTCGACCGGGGCGCCGTCTTCGACCAGAATGCGTTTGACGGTGCCGCCCCTGGGGGCCGGGATTTGGTTCATCGTTTTCATGGCTTCTATGATCAGCAGGCTTTGCCCTTCGCTGATCTCGTCGCCGACTTTAACGAAAGCTTCGACACCGGGCTCTGACGAAAGATATACTGTGCCGACCATCGGAGATGTGACGGCGCCGGGATGCGCGGCTGGGTCTTCGGGGGCATCGGCGGGCGCGGCTGCGACGGCCGCGGCAGGTGCGGCGGCGGGTGCAGGGGCTGCCACATGGACAGCTGTTGGCGCGACGGAAGAAACGCGGCTTACGCGAACATTGAGCGAGCCTTCGTTTTCGTAGTCGCGCTTGACCTGTAATTCGCTCAGATCGTTCTTGCGCAGAAGTTCGGCCAAAGATTTGATGAAGGCGACGTCATCGTCGTGTGATTTATTAGTCATTCTCGTCCTCTGCGCTTCCCGGATTTGATCCGGCGTTCTGATACGTTTCCTTATAGGCAACGGTTTTCGTGAGGGAAAGCGATTGTGAGCGGAGTTTTTAAACTGCCGAAAATTTACCATTTGATAAAAAACATATCTGTGGCAGTCTTAAGCCAATCAAGACGCGAGGGAGATTGCGATGACGACCACACCGCGTACATCTGGAGTTCAGGCGGGACGGCTTCCGCCCGAGGCTCTGGCAGAGAACTTTCAGGACCTGCACTCGCCTCTTGATCACCACGAGGCGACGGTGGCCGCGGATCGGTGCTATTTTTGTTATGACGCGCCCTGTATCACGGCCTGTCCGACAGCGATCGATATCCCTTTGTTTATTCGCCAAATCCAGTCGGGCCAGCCTGATGGAGCGGCGAAGACGATCTTTGAACAGAACATTCTGGGCGGCATGTGCGCGCGGGTTTGTCCAACCGAGACGCTTTGCGAAGAGGCATGCGTACGAGAAGCCGCCGAAGGAAAGCCGGTTGAGATCGGGCGACTTCAGCGTTTCGCAACCGATGGCTTGATGTCCTCTGGTGTGCATCCGTTTGCGCGTGCTGACGCGACGGGTAAGCGCGTTGCAGTTGTCGGGGCTGGGCCCGCGGGGCTGGCATGTGCGCATCGATTGGCAATGCACGGCCACGATGTGGTGATTTTTGATGGTCGCGCGAAGCCGGGTGGGCTGAATGAATACGGGATCGCGAGTTATAAATCGGTTGATGATTTCGCGCAGTCCGAAGTGGAGTGGCTGATGCAGATCGGTGGGATAACGCTGCGTTCGGGCGAGGGGCTTGGGGCTGAACTGCGTCTCTCTGGGCTGCGGTCTGAGTTTGATGCGGTGTTTCTTGGGATTGGTCTTAGCGGCGTGAATGCCCTGCGTGCCGATGGTGAGGACCGCGAGAACGTTTCGGATGCTGTGGAGTTTATTGAGGGTTTGCGCCAGACCGGGGACCTCTCCTCTCTCCCGGTTGGGCGCAGTGTGGTGGTGATCGGCGGCGGCATGACCGCCGTGGATGCTGCTGTGCAGTCAAAGCTGCTTGGGGCTGATGAGGTGACGATTGCCTATCGGCGTGGGCGCGAAAACATGTCTGCAAGTCGATACGAACAGGATTTGGCGACCTCAAAGGGGGTTCGGCTGATGTTCAACGTGCAGCCCGTTGCGGTGTATGGCAACGGCGCGGTGCGTGAGATTGAATTTGAATACACCGAGAATACAGGCAGCGGTCTGACCGGAACCGGCGAGACGTTCAAATTGGCGGCCGATCAAGTGTTCAAGGCTATTGGTCAGACGCTGGAGGGCGCGCCCGAGGGGATGACGCTGGACGGCAACAAAATTGCAATTACAGGTGCCGGGCGGACAAGCTTGGCGGGCGTTTGGGCCGGGGGCGACTGCGCGGCTGGTGGCGATGACCTGACCGTAACGGCGGTGGCCGAGGGGCGTGACGCCGCGATGGATATTCATGCGAGCCTGATGGGCTGAGGGAGACTTTTATGGCGGATCTTTCAACGAATTTCGTGGGCATTAAGTCTCCGAACCCGTTCTGGCTTGCGTCGGCCCCCCCGACCGACAAGGAATACAACGTCCGGCGCGCGTTTGAGGCCGGATGGGGTGGGGTGGTTTGGAAAACGCTTGGGCTTGATCCCCATGTGGTGAACGTGAACGGGCCTCGGTATGGGGTGATTTACGGGGCGGATCGACGTGTTCTGGGGATCAACAATATCGAGTTGATCACGGATCGCCCCCTTGAGACGAACCTGAGTGAGATCAAGGCGGTTAAGAGAGATTACCCGGATCGTGCGATGGTTGTGAGCCTTATGGTGCCTTGCGAGGAATGGGCCTGGAAAGAAATTCTGCCGAAAGTCGAAGAGACCGGAGCGGATGGAATTGAGCTTAATTTTGGCTGTCCGCACGGAATGAGCGAACGCGGTATGGGCGCTGCCGTGGGGCAGGTGCCAGAATATATCGAGATGGTGACAAGGTGGTGCAAGGCCAACACGCGGATGCCGGTTCTTGTGAAGTTGACGCCCAATATTACGGATGTGCGTTATCCGGCGCGGGCGGCGCATGCGGGCGGTGCTGATGGGGTATCGCTGATCAATACGATCTCGTCGATCACGTCCGTTAACCTTGATACGATGTCGCCCGAGCCTTCGATTGATGGCAAGGGGTCTCATGGTGGGTATTGCGGCGCTGCGGTGAAGCCGATTGCGTTGAATATGGTGGCCGAGATTGCGCGGGACGCTGAAATGCAAGGCTTTCCGATCAGCGGTATAGGTGGGATCACCACATGGCGCGATGCGGCAGAGTTCCTATCACTTGGGGCCGGATCGGTGCAGGTTTGTACGGCAGCGATGGTCTATGGCTTTGGGATCATTAAGGAACTGAACGCCGGTCTGTCCGAGTGGATGGACGAGAAGGGCTACACCTCGATTGAGGAGGTGACCGGGCGCGCGGTGCCAAATGTGACGGATTGGCAGTATCTGAACCTTAATTATGTGACCAAGGCGCGGATTGATCAGGACGCCTGTATCAAATGCGGGCGGTGTTATGCGGCCTGCGAAGACACGTCGCATCAGGCGATTGCGATGAAGCCGGGCCGGGTGTTTGAGGTGATCGACGAGGAATGCGTCGCATGCAATTTGTGCGTCGATGTGTGCCCGGTCGAGGACTGCATCACGATGGAAGAATTGCAGCCTGGCATGATGGATTTGCGCACCGGCAAGGTGGTTGAGGCGGATTACGCCAACTGGACGACGCATCCGAACAACCCATCAGCCAAAGCTGCTGAGTGATCGATCTTGAAGAGGTTTGGCGACGTCGGGAGGCGGAGATCAATCCCGACCTTTTCGGGCCGAAGTCGCGCGATATATTCACACCGGATCAGGATATTTTCGTGGCTTTTGGGGTTACGGATCCGGACCCGTATTGGTTATCGCATGGCATTCTAGATTTTGCGCCAACGGTCCAGCGGTCGAGTCCGGAGCGCGTGTTGCGTTTCTGATCGACACGGATCGCCAGGGAGATTGGACGATTGTTCATTTGCGGCGTTTGCTGGCTTCGGAGATGCTGTTGGCGGTCGTACGGTTTGGATTGGCGCGTTTAGGGCATCATGATCGAATTCCGCAGAAGGCTCCTGGTTGATGAGGGCGAAGGCGACGAAGGTACAAGTGTCTTGCCGTTGGGGCAGGTGATGGTCGCACAGTTTGCTGGGATTATCGACGCAGAGCGGAATTTTTCCGAAGAGAGCGGGACGGATGTTTGTAGGAGAAGCTCGCCGGGACGGATCATCCTGTGATCGTACCAGATTGCACATCTATTGTTTGAGGTCGGGAAAAGACATCGGCTTTTAAAGACGCGTTAATCTGCCTTAGGCGTCAGTGTGCGTGTGTAGAGTGTGACCAAAAAATCCTCGGCTGTATCGAGATGGCTGTCGCCTTCTGGCAAAAGAATGCCGCGGACTTGCACATCGAAATCGGCGTAGTGTTGCGTGGTCGCCCAGATCGAAAAGATCAAGTGATGCGGGTCGATAGGCGCCAGACGGCCTGCGCTGATCCATGTTTGAATAAGACCTGCAACTTCGTCGACAAGCGCTTTCAGAGGTCCGTTGATTTCGTCGAGAATGCGAGGTGCGCCTTGCACGATCTCGTTGGCGAAGAGACGGCTTTCGCGGGGAAACTGGCGGCTCATCTCGAATTTTCGACGCATGTAGGCGACCAGTTCCGCGATAGGTTCGCCGTTTGGATCAAGCGCGCGCAAGGGGTCAAGCCAGGTGTCGAGAAGCGTGGACAAAAGTTCGGTGTAAATCGCCTCTTTTGAGGCAAAATAATAGAGAACGTTCGGTTTGGAGAGACCGGCTGCCGATGCGATCTGGTCAAGCGTAGCACCGCGGAAGCCTTCGGACGAGAATACTTCTAGCGCCGCCTCCAAGATGGTTTCCCGGTTCCTTTTCTGGATCCGGGTTTGCGGGCGGTCATCTGGCAAGGCGGGCGGCTCCGGTTTGTAGCAAGTAGCCCGGTGTAGGGCCCAATTGACCAAGTGGTCAAATGTTTTCGGCAACGCTGCATGTAGGCAGATCTCGCTTTGATTGCGCATAAGGACGGCGGATCGACTGTAGGGTTGGGCTCGCTCATGTTTTCATTGACCGGCAGGGTTTGCTGTGGTGCGATCGACTTGACCGTTTGGTCAGAAAAGCCCCCGCGAAAACGACGGGGCGCGAAATACGGGGAGACACGAGATGGCCGCACCAGCTGCAAATATGAAGGTCGACGGCGACCGGCTTTGGGACAGTCTGATGGAAATGGCCAAGATCGGCCCCGGGATTGCAGGCGGCAACAATCGCCAGACCGTCACGGATGAAGATGCCGAGGGACGGGTGCTGTTTCAAAAGTGGTGCGAAGACGCGGGCTGCACGATGGGTGTCGACGAGATGGGCACCATGTTCATGCGTCGCGAGGGCACAGATCCGGACGCGTTACCCGTTTACGTGGGCTCGCACCTGGATACGCAGCCGACAGGCGGAAAATACGACGGCGTTCTAGGAGTGCTTGGCGGATTGGAAATTGTGCGGACGCTGAACGATCTTGGGATCAAGACGAAGCATCCGATTATCATCGTGAACTGGACCAACGAAGAGGGCACGCGGTTCGCGCCGGCGATGTTGGCTTCGGGGGTGTTTGCGGGCCGGCACGAATTGGATTGGGCATATGAGCGAACAGATGCCAGCGGCAAGAAATTTGGCGATGAATTGCAGCGTATCGGCTGGAAGGGCAACGAGAAAGTCGGCGCGCGGGATATGCATGCGTTCTTTGAATTGCACATCGAGCAAGGGCCAATTCTGGAGGCCGAGGGTCGCGATATCGGTGTGGTCACCCACGGGCAGGGTTTGCGCTGGATTGAATGCACGGTGACGGGGAAAGAGAGCCATACCGGTTCGACCCCAATGCCTATGCGCAAGAACGCAGGGCGCGGTTTGGCTTTGGTGACAGAGCTTGTTCATGAGATTGCGATGAAGAACCAACCCAATGCGGTAGGGGCGATCGGGCATGTGGATGTCTATCCCAACAGCCGCAACATCATCCCCGGCAAGGTTGTGTTCACCGTCGATATGCGTACGCATATCCTTGATAAGCTTAACGACATGGTTGCAGAGTTGATGGAGCGCGCACCGAAGATTTGCGAAGAGATTGGTGTCGGTTTCGAGTGCGAGATCGTTGGGCAGTTTGATCCGCCCGCGTTCGATGTGGGGTGTGTGGCGGCGGTAAGGAACGCGGCGGAGCGGTTGGGGTACTCTCATATGGATATCGTTTCGGGGGCTGGCCACGATGCGTGTTGGGTCAATGATGTGGCGCCAACGGCGATGGTGATGTGCCCTTGTGTTGACGGTCTTTCGCACAATGAAGCCGAAGATATTTCGAAGGAATGGGCGACGGCGGGGACAGATGTGTTGTTCCACGCGGTGGTTGAGACGGCGGAGATTGTGGGGTGAGTTGCGTCTTGGTAGAGGTCAAGTGGACCTTTACAGCCGTGAACACTCAGAGCGCAGGGAGTTAGAAACATGAACGTGCATAGCGATATTGATGAAGCCCAAATCCGAATTGATCTGGCGGCGGCGATCCGTCTGTCGTGTCGCAATGATTGGCATGAGGGCGTGGCGAACCACTTTTCGGCCGCGGTGTCTGCAGATGGGCGCAAGTTTTTGGTGAACCCGCGTTGGGTGCATTGGAGCCGGGTGAAGGCGTCGGATTTGGTGCTGTGTGATGCGGATGATCCGTTGACGATGGAGCGGCCAGATGCGCCGGATCCAAGTGCCTGGTCGATCCACTCGGCGCTGCACCGAAACTTGCCGCAGGCCCGCGTGGCGCTGCATATTCATCCGCCCCATGCGACGGCTTTGGCAGGCTTGAAGGACCCGACTATCAGGCCGATTGATCAGGTGACGGCGCGGTTTTACAAGCGTTTGGCCTATGACATGAGCTTTGGCGGGATTGCGACGGCTGGTGAGGAAGGCGAGCGGTCGTGTCGACGGGTTCGTCATCGAAGGCCCGACCGCCGGAGGGCACAACGCTCCGCCGAGAGGGAAGCTGGCGTTGAACGATGTCGGCGAGCCGATCTACGGAGACCGCGATGTGCCCGATCTCGAGGTGTTCCGCGAGCTTGGACTGCCCTTCTGGCTTGC
>NZ_JBVCWP010000101.1:0-12641 GCF_057460485.1 Boseongicola sp. | reverse complement strand
GGCGTGGAATTGCCCGGTTTTTGCGAACAGAATTACAAGATTGGTCCGCCATGCAGAGACGGAGGCCATGTCGGTTGCATCGCCATAGGCCAGCAACATGCGTTCAAACCCTTTCAATGCCGCCTCGGGCTCGCCACTGCGGCCGTGAACGGCGGCGAGTCGGGGAGCGATAAGCGTTTCCATGAATCGAACGCCCGATGTGCTCGCCACGTCGATCGCGTATTCGTATTCGGCCAGGGCAGCTTTTGGATTTTCCGCTTCCAGGGCCGCACCGCGTGCGCCGTGGGCGACGGCAATGGACATAGGCACGCCGGCCGCGTTCACCTTGGCCACGACGTCATCGGCAATTGTCAGGGCTTTGTCCGCATGGCCCGCTGTCGCCAAAATGTACAGATGGAAGGCCATCATCATCCGGTCATGCGTGTCTGCCGGATGATTGGCGCCCGTGGCCAACAGTTCGATGGCTTCGTCCAGTTTACCCGAGAAAATGGCAACAAATGCCAAGTCGCCATAGGCCCAGACGAAAGGTTCGAACGTTTCGTCGTCAAGTAATGACAGGGCTTCCTCGCCGAAGCGCTTTGCCTCTTCAAACCGGCCAAAGGCCCATGCAGAACTGGCGCACCAGGTTAAGAGTATGATGAGGCGCGGGTGGCGGGCAGTTCGGGCTTGATCGACCACTTCTTCGGCCCAGTTCGCTGCTTCCTCACGCAAACGAAAGCGTGCCAGATCACCAACGCTCGACGCGATCCGTGCTGCAGGGTCAATGTCGTTGTTTTCGTTGGCCCAGCGAAACGCGTCGCGTAAATTGTTGATCTCAAGGTCCAGCCACTCATGGGCTTTCATCTGGTTTGCGCTGCGCCACAGTTTGAAATTCGCGTAAGATTGATCGGCATAGAAAGTTGCATGCGCATGACGCACGTCGGCGGCGTCCGCACTCGCAGCCAGTTTCTCGCCCCCGAATGCCCGAATGGTTTCGAGTATGCCGTAGCGAAAATTATTGTCCGTCTGGATAACCGTGACCAAGGATTTGGACACCAGTGAATCAAGAATTTCGACCACGTCGAAAGCATCCACCTCGCCGCCGGCGCAAACCGCCTCTGCCGCTTCCAGCGTGAAGCCGCCTGCAAAAACCGATGCGCGATTGAGAACGGCTTCCTCTGTGTCGTTCAACAAATCGTACGACCATTGAACCGCTTTTTGCAGCGTCTGGTGGCGTATCCGCGTCTCGGCCCGCGACCCGCCCGTCAGCAGACGAAAACGCTGGTCCAGCCTGTCGCGGATTTGTCGGGGTGTCATCGATTTCACACGGGCTGCGGCCAATTCGATCGCAAGAGGAACGCCATCCAGTTTCTCGCAAATATCCCTGACATCGGCCTCGTTGTTTTCGATCTGGAAGGTGTGAGAGACCGCCTTCGCGCGTTCTGTAAAGAGTTCAATCGCAGGCGCGTTGCTTCCTGATATCTGCAGCGGTGCCACCTGCATGACCTGTTCGCCACTAATTGACAGCAATTCGCGACTGGTGGCGATGAGCGAGATTTTGGGGCAAGTGGTCAAAATTGCGTCCGCAACAGTGGCTGTGGCGCCGATCAAATGCTCGCAGTTGTCCAGAATGATCAGCATGCGGCGCCCGCGCAGGGCGTCGGCAAGAGACTCAAGCATGCTTTTTTCGCTTTGTTGCGAAACACCGAACAAACCTGCAATGGCAAGGGCAACCGCGGCCGGGTCCGAAATCGCGGCAAGATCTGCGAACCAGACACCATCCGGATAATTTGACGCAGAATGGCGGCCCGCCTCGATTGAAAGGCTGGTCTTGCCGAGCCCTCCCATACCGAACAATGTGACAAAACGGGACGTTTCAAGGTGAGTTTTTACTTCAGCAAGGGCATCTTCACGCCCGATCAGTTCGGTCGCACGTTCGGGCAGGTTCCCCAAAATCACGGTCCGCTTCATTCTTTGTGGCAGGTCAAGCACCTTTGCCCCGCCCCTTTGCGCGATCAGGTGAACGTGGACTGGGTTTTCCACGTTCTTGACCTCGTACTCACCTTGATCGAGGAACCGTAACGAGGTGGCGTCGCCGCAGGCCCGGCGGACGTCTTCTGAAACGGCCACGCCGCCGGATGGCGCGAGGCTTTCGAGGCGGGCCGCAATATTGACACCGTCGCCATAGATGGTGGCGTCCGGCTTTTCCAGAATTTCACCGTTGTGGATGCCCATCCGAAGCATCATTTTGCGATTTTCAGGTGATCCCAGCGCCCTCTCAGATATTTCCAGTTGGGCGGCGCAAGACGCGTAAACCGCACCGATTGACGTGTCGAAAACAGCGAGAATTGCATCGCCAACCTCGTCGGCGATATAGCCGCCGTGATTTTCGGCCTGTTTGCGGACAATCGCCCTGACGTCATCCAGATCCGCCACGGTCTTGGCCGGGTCGTTACTCATGAGGCGGGTGTATCCAACGACATCAGCCAACACCACTGTCGCCCATTTCTTGATGAGGTCTCCCTCGCCGGTTTCTTCCCGATCACTTGACGACATTCGAGCACTCCTCGTTTCCCGGCAGGCACGTTCCCAAAGCTGAATTTTTCATTTTGGGACAACCGCGCCTTTTAACCAAAGACTACATCTATTTCGCGGGATTAACAGGTTACTTTTTAAGTGTTTTCTTGAGAATGTCAGTATCTTTGCCGGAAAAGGGGTTCCGCCATGATTTCTGAATACCTGGCAGAGCATTTTTACGCGAAATAAGCTGACAATGCATCGCTTCGGGCGTCTTTGCGAATCAAGAGATTACAACCGCAGGTCGTCTGTTTTATTGACAACTGGTCGATCCGGCGTCTACCGTCTTCGCAACTGAACAGCGCGGAGGACAGCTTCAGGCTATTTAAATTGGCTGCCGTAAAATTAGGCAATTCTAATTTGATACCAGCTACTTAATAAGGATGCATTATGTCGCCGAATTCAAAAAATTCCAAAAATAAAAATGGCCGCGGGGCATCAAATTCCGGTGCGCCTACCTCTTCGAAATTCGATCCGCCCTCTGCTGGTAAGGGCCAAAATAATCCGGGCCATTCTGGTTGGGGCAGACGTCGGGCTGCATCGATGCGCCGGGCCTTCGTTGCCTCGGAGAGCGATTATCCGGTTACGGGCTCGAATTTTTTGAAAGGTATTCCGGCCCCCGGAACGCCGTACAGCCCGCAACAGCCTGCCACAAAAGAGTTGCAGCGCATGATCAAGGAAAACCGCTATCAAGAGCATTTCCAGTCGGCGATAACGCATGTAGCCAGCCAGCCAGTTGGAGAGTTGAAAAAGATCGAGACACTGGACCAGTTCTACTTTTATGTGGATGCGCTGGTGACATGGATTCCGGAAACCAGACATTGGACGAGTGACGGGCAAACCATGCACGAGCGGACCGTTTATTTGCGGATCGTTGAGTTCTATTATTATTTCAACCAAGAGACGCTCGACAAATTGCAGAGCCCGATTGCGCCGCAGTCCGGAGCGGACCTTACACCACTCTCGGCATGGTTGCGGAAATTCGCGGTGGATTGGGGAGGATACCTCGACACAACTGCATCTGCAGAATTCCTCGAAAGCTTTAAGTATGCGCCTGAGTACAACTGGCAAGATTACCAAAAGCCACCAGAGGACTACGGCACCTTCAACGAATTCTTTGCAAGACAGTTCAAGGATATCGACAGACAGCGGCCTGTGGCGCAAGAAGCCAATGACCGCGTCATTGTGTTTCCCGCGGAATCCACTTTTGTGGGACAGTGGTCGATTTCCACCAACACGCCTGACGGGCCGATACAATCACCGCCCTCGATCGTGATCAAGCACATTGAATGGTCGATACAAGAGTTGCTGAATGACAGTAAGTATGCGGCAGATTTTGCCGGTGGCCGCTTTTGCCATAGTTTCCTGAATACCTATGATTATCACCGTCTGCATACGCCGGTTGCCGGTAAGGTTTTGGAAGCGAAGTTCATTCCGGGCCAAGTCTATTTGCAGGTGGGGCTGAAAGATCAGGACGCAGAGACGGCGAGTAGTGATCTTGCCAGTGCATTCGTACCACATCGCTATCTCGATGCGGATGACCCGACAGGGTATCAGTTTGTACAATGCCGAGGCCTGATCGTTCTGGAGACTGAAAATTTTGGCAAAGTGGCGGTGCTGCCGATGGGCATGGCACAGGTTTCATCTGTCGTTTTCACCAACCCGGACAAAAACCACAGTCCGATACAGCTCTCCTCAAACGAACGCGAGGGTTTGGGCTATGATGCACAGGTCGCCAAGGTGAATGAAAAAATTGCCGATGAATTGGTCGGAAAGCAGCTGAAGAAGGGCGAAATGTTCTCCTTCTTCCAATTCGGAGGGTCGGACTGTGTCGTGGTCTTCGAGCGTCAGGCCAATGTAAATGTGACGGCGCAGCTTAAGGTGCATTATCCGATCCGCAGCCAGTACGCCTTTGCCAACTATTGAAAACCAGACGCTCTGAGCCGCTGACCGCCAAAGGGAAAACTCCATGATCAGAACCTACGCCATTCATCCAGCCATCGGGGTTGCCCGAATGGGCAATCTGACGCTCGACCCCAGCGATCCTGCGACTTTCTATGTCGGCCCCGAAGCACCGTTCGACGTGCCAAATGAGGGCAAAGACTACAAGAAAAACGGCCAGATCAAAAAACAGGCGCAGCGATTTCGAATTTACGAGTATGAAGACGGCAAGGCCGTGCGAGAGATCACACTCGCCGATAAGCGCGTGAAGGAAATCACATGGTCGGTGCGTCTGGGAAACCGCAAATCTGCGCTCGACATTGCCCCCGAAGCGCCGGGCCACTTCGTGCAACCCACGCATCCGCCACCGGATTTTCACCCTTCGCTGACCCGGAACAATTCGGTCATGGATTTGAAGGAACGGAAAAAGCTCTGCATTGACACGGGCTTAACAGAGGTTCCCACGGACGGATCACTGACTGATCTTACCGGAGAGTTCAGCATGCCGTCCGGGCAGGTGGAGCCTCTGACCAAGCCTGTGAAACTTGGCTCTGCCATGATGGATTCGGGCACCGGGCACCTGCTGCTTTTTGCAAGTGACGGGCTGTCCGAGGGCATCAAGGATGGAAAATTCAGCCAGAACGCACCGTTTCGAAACGCGGCAGGTATCGATGTCTTTGCCAATAGCGACGATTGGTACGACCAGTCCGCCGACGGACCGGTGCATGCAGAAATAACTTTCGAAAACGGTGACCCGGTTCAGATCACCGAACCTGAACAGTCGGCTTGGGTGATCTGCGCCATGCCGAAATACGCGCCCGCCCTGAACTACTTCACCGATCTTTACGATGTGGCGCGAAGTGCATCATGGCCCACCGGGCTTGACGTACCGAAACCTTCGTTCGCGAATGATATTTACCCGATCCTTCGCAGCGTTTCCCTGTTGCAATGGGTCAGCGCAAAGGGGGCGATGGGGCACCGCACCGGGGGTGGCGGTTTTTACCTGACGCCCGAAAGGATGAAGATTTTGAATGATACCGACGCGGATCGGAAGTCGGTCGCATTCAAGACCAGAAAGACCATTTTTGATCGCATCAGAAATCCCGCCAAGGTGCCGGTGCGTCCGGGGCCACCCCTGACGACCAAGCAAATCAAACCCAAGCAAATGCCGCAGCTTCCGAGCGATGTCCTGGACGCCCCGGGCAAAGAGGATTGGGACCTTTCCGTAGTGACGCCACTGCAATACAGAATGCTTAAGATGTGGCGCGACGGCAATTTCGTTCCCGATGGTGTCTACCAGTACAAGCCTTTAGATAAGATCGATGTTGCGCAACAACCCGCCGCACTGGACCGGGCAGCGCTTTTCGGAACGTCCGGGACACCGTTTTACCCTGGCATTGAATCATGGCTGATCATGACGGTTCCTAAGCTTTATGCCGCGCCGATGCGCATAGCCGGGGATAGCCAGCCTGGCGACCTGACCATCGGAAATGCGCTGCCGTGGCAAGCGGATTATCTGGACTGCACCGACACCTGGTGGCCTGTGCAGCGCCCGGGTCAGGTGACGCGCAACGGGATGCCGATGCAGTCATGGGTACCTGACGAATGGGGCGGCAACGGAGATGATCCGGACTATGGGCAGATGGTCAAAAAATGGTGGCGTCTCGGCTTTGTCATAAGCGCACAAAACGGCGCCACATATTATGAGACGGAACGAAATTTCGAGGAAGATACCTGATGACGGTGCACGCGCTTGTGGTTGGTGCTGGCCCCTCGGGTCTGGCTGCAGCTGCGCAACTGACCACATGGTGCGATAGCGTAACCGTCGCCGAAGCGCGCTCCAGAACGCGTCAGCGTCATGTCGGCGAGCATTTGCCCCCTGCAGGCGTCCGGCTGTTGTCGGACCTTGGGATGGACAATCTGCTGAACGATCCGAACCACGGAAACAGCTGCGGCGTTTGCTCTGCCTGGGGGCAACCGGAATGGGCTGAGAAGAATTATTTCTTTACGCCGTCCGGTGCCGGCGTAAACCTCAGGCGTGATGTCTTTGACGAGGCGCTTGCCAGCCATGCGACAGCGCAGGGCGCAGAGTTAAATTTCGGCACGCGCCTGAGCCATCTGATACGACATGACGCAGGGTTCGAAGCGATCCTGCGCGGTCCTGCGGGTCAGCACAGCAAGACAGTCGATGTTGTGATCGACGCCAGCGGGCGGCAGGCCCGGGCCGCCCGACTGCTTGGCGCACGGGTTCGCCGGCTCGACCGGCTTGTCGGCATCGTCGGCAGGGTACACGGGACCGAGCCCACGGAAGACACCGGCAAGCTGTATATCGAAGCCGTCGAAAATGGATGGTGGTATGCCGTGCAATTCGAAGACGGATTGCTGATATGTGCCTTTATGACGGACGCGGATGTGGTGGGGAAAGCTCCGGGTCGCGCCTCGGACCTTTGGCATGAGCGTCTGAAAACAAGCCGCATCCTGCCCTCGCTTGCGAGAAAGGGAAACTGGTCAGGCCGTGTGGATGTTTTTGATGCGGCCAGCCAGCAATTGAGCCTGCCCGAGGTGGAGGGCTTCACTGCCGTGGGCGACGCGGCATGTGCCTATGATCCATTGTCTTCCTGGGGCATCGCGAAGGGCTTACAAGACGGACAGCGAAGCGGTGCGGCTATGCAAGCGTGCCTTTCGGGCAACCCGGATATACTGAAACGCCTCAAGGCGGAAAAACAGGCTGAGTTCGCTCGTTTCCGTC
Organism: Boseongicola sp.; assembly: GCF_057460485.1. Lineage (NCBI taxonomy): Bacteria > Pseudomonadati > Pseudomonadota > Alphaproteobacteria > Rhodobacterales > Paracoccaceae > Boseongicola > Boseongicola sp. Next base: position 5,395 of record NZ_JBVCWP010000101.1, on the reverse strand, counting down.
AACGGCACAACCAATTCTACCGCTCAGAAACCCGTTGGCCGAGTTCGGGATTCTGGCGCAGGCGACAAGCGGAACTTGTTTAAAAGGAGACTGATATGAGAACGTGGATTTCTTGCACACTCGCTGCGCTGATTTGGGCCACTCAACCGGCGGCCTGCTTCGCTGACGAGAGCTGGAACGACGACAGTCTCTACAACGAAGATCTCCATGATGCGTACATGGCAAAGGTCAAAGCGGCGCTCGGGAAGTTTGACGATGTGCCGGTCTGGGAATGGGGTCCCGACGCGGAAGGAAACCACGACCAGTGGAACCTTATCAATGGCGAATACGTCCCTGTGACGGTCAACGGAAAGCCACCGGAATCCTATTATGTCGATATGCGCTCCGATCGGCCTATGATGCTTCCGACGCGGGTCGAAGGTTTCCACGGTGGCGACGGTCAGTCCAATCCCTACAACGTCGTGGGCAGGATGAAAGGTGAGAACCCTGAAGTCCAATGGGTCTTTATGGTTCGCAAGTACTATCAAAAAGAGCCAACCGAAAAAGAGAAATTCATAAAGTCCGGAGACGTGGCAATTATCGGTCACCACCCGCGCACGGGTGCCTCGACTTATTTCCAGTTTTATGATCCTGAAAATCCGAAACCGGTGCAAACTGTAATATCTCCTTTCAGCAAAAAGGGTGGCATGAAGTTCTGGTCGCCTCTGGTGACGCAAGCTGAGACATTCCAGTGCCAGCGGTGCCATAATGCGGACCCGTTTCTGCACACGCCCTGGGTTGATCAGGTAAGGGTCAGCAAACCGAAAGACGGAGAGGTCTTCCCGGATCCAATGGTGCCATCCAACCCTCTGGGGCCTTTCTTCTTTATTGATTCTGACCAGTCAGAGATGTTTGCCTTTTGGGACGACTCGCTGCGTCACCTCGATAATCCGGAAAACAAATGCACCACATGTCATAGAGTGACACCCTTTGATATGGCCGGACTTTATCAGAACAGCACCCGTTTCGCCGGTGTGTCGCCGGAGGATCACAATGAATTCGCCGTCGAGATGCACGGCTTCCAGACAGACGCCTTTACCAAGCTCCCTTGGATGCCCCCTGTGGTCTTGGGCGATTTCTATGCCGGACAAGAGGCGGCGCAGTCACTCTGGATCGAACTTTATCTTGAGAGTGCGACCGAGGTGAATACGCTGAAGCCCGAGTACAGCCGCAAGCTCAAAAAGGTTCCGCGGCCACCAAAGCAGTATGAGAGCATTTTGGTGAAGCGTCCGAACCACGACGAGCTTAAGCCGGGCCAGTCCATACTTATCGTGGACAACCGGATGCGGGCAAACACGGATGCGCGCCTCGCTAAATGGCAGTTTTACGCAAATGCTGAAGCATCAGACGCGATTGAAGCGCGCCCCGTGGTCCTTCGCGCTGATCCCACCGGAACCGGAGCTGCGCAGTACAAAGTCGTTTACGTAGGCGATCCCTATACAAAGGAGCATGCCAACCGAATGGTATCATTCAATATCAACAGGGAATTTGACCTGAAGCTGGGCGATTACCTAGGCTTGGTGATGACCAATACGTCTGGCAAAATCAAAAATGGTCTCGTGCCCTATTCGATCGACGATTGGGCCAAGATCAGCTGGCCGGATGGAACACCGCGTTTCCCCGATAGCATCCTCACACATTTCCAGCGAATGAATGAACTGCCACAGGCCGGGAAGACATATACATTCGATGAGACTGACTATCGTACATATTCCTTCGAAATGAGAAACAGAATGTAGTCAGCAAGCCGGCGGGCGGTGTCAGACGAATGCGAAACTGTCTCTGCAAGTACAGTGGCACTGTCCTTTAGTGCGCACCTAGGCCGCGCCACTCCGCAAACGCGGCGGCGCGGTTATGATCTAAAATATCCCGGCTGGTGAGCCTTCGTATCTAGTCGAAGTGGTTGCAGACAGAGGAGTGGACGGCAGCGAATTTCTACAAGCATAACATCTTTCGGACTCATACCATAGCGCGTTCCCGCCGTGACCTGAGCCCCAAGTATCCTCCAGCTCATGGAGGGTCCTTGGGTTATGCCGCCCTACCCGACTCAAGTCACATTCCGCTGCCAACGCCCGTCCGCAGGATTTATCCATTCCCCGCCAAATACAACTGCAGCGAAGCGCGGCACCCGTCAGTCCAGATGCGCGCGAGCCAGTCTTCGAAAGCTCTGGAAAAAGATTTATTCTCGGCCAGATCACCATAGATATGGCGCTGTTCCAGCCACGCCCGAGGCCGTTCGCGCGCTTCGGCAGCCACGACCGTAAGCTCGTCCCACAACGGATCGTTGGGCTCGATGATTGAGCCGTCTTCCCGGGTTCCTTGGCACCATCGTGCCCAGATCGCCGAGACCAGCGCGAATCCCTCCACGGAGGCACCGGCCGCCAGCCGCTCGCGCACCATCGGCAGTATCCAGCCGGGGTGTTTCGATGACCCGTCGAAACAGTTGCGACGGGTCGTGTCGTGAATTTCGGGGTTCGAGAAACGGCGGTCGATAAGGTCGATATATTGCGCGGGCGTCATGCCCGGCACTGCATGTACCAGCGGTGCGATTTCTTCGGTTTCCACCTTTCGGAACAAGCCCCGGATTAGCGGATTTGCCATGCAGTCGTCGATGGTTTGCACGGACAGCAGGTCGCCGGGTGTCGTAATCACCTGGTGGCCGGCATTGAGAATCCGGAGCTTCATCGTCTCGTAGGCGTGGACATCATCTGAGAAGGTTACACCGGCGATATCCCAATCCGGGCGGCCTGCGCAAAAATCGTCCTCGATCACCCATTGGCGGAAGTTTTCGTGGGTGACCGGGGCAGCGTCGTCAATGCCAAGTTTCTTTGCAAGTTCCAGCTCTTTCGGCCCTGTCGCTGGCACGATGCAGTCCACCATCGCGTTCGGGAAACTCATGTTTTCGTCAATCCAATCCGCCAGATCCGGATCAGAGAGCCGCGCCAACGACACCACGGTCTGCCGCAGGATTTTGCCGTTGCCCTGAAGGTTGTCGCAGCTTTGCCCGGTAAACGGCCCGTTACCTGCCGCGCGCCGCTGTTTCAGAGCCGCGACCATCGCACCGAAAGCTGTGCGCGGGTTTTCCGGGTTCGTTGCGTCGTGCCTGATGTCGGGATGGTTGGCATCGAAACCCTTTGTCACGGCATCGATGTAATAGCCGCCTTCAGTCACCGTCAGCGCGACGATCCGGATAGCCGGGTCGGTCATTTTCGCGATCAGGGGGCCGTTGCCCTCTTCGATGGGCAAGTAGTCGATCATCGATCCGACGATTTCCACCGACTTTCCGGCGGGGTCGAGTTCGATCAACGTGGTCAGGCAATCCTGCGCCAGAAGTTTTTCGCGCTGCGCGGCATCATAGGGCCGGACCCCAGCGCCGATGATCGCCCAATCCAGCGCCTTGCCCTGCTGCATCAGCCGGTGCAAGTACCAAGCCTGATGCGCGCGATGGAAATTGCCCAGTCCGATATGGACGATTCCTGGTGTCAGCTGCGACCGGTCATAAACAGGGCCAGATATCCCCTCAGGAAGTTGCGCCAGCGTTGCGTTGCAGAGTTTCATGCTCCTGCCCCCTTCGATCCTCAATTATCAACTCATCCAATTTCCGCCATCGACGTTGTAAGTCTGGGCGACGATGTAATCCGCCTCATCGGTCGCGAGAAATATCGCCATGCCGGTCAGGTCTTCGGCACGACCCATGCGGCCGTAAGGAACGGACTCGCCGACCTCGCGCTTTTTCTGCCCCGGGGCCTTGCCCTCATATTTGGCAAAGAATGCGTCGACACCGTCCCAGTGCGCTCCGTCAACGACGCCCGGTGCGATCGCGTTCACGTTGATGCCGTGTTGGATCAGGTTCAGCCCGGCCGATTGAGTTAGACTGATGACCGCCGCCTTGCTGGCGCAATAGACGGCAACGAGCGGCTCGCCGCGGCGCCCGGCTTGGCTGGCCATGTTGATGATCTTGCCGCGAACTCCGCGCGTCACCATGTGATCCGCCACCGCCTGCATCGTGAACAGGGTTCCGGCGACGTTTATTTCAAAGACGCGGGTATAGTCGCTGCGCGTGATCTCGGCGATAGGCGCGGCGGTAAAGATGGCGGCATTGTTTATCAGAATGTCAATCTGGCCCAACTGCTCGACGGTTTCCGAAACCGCCGCCTCAATGCTGTCCTGTGCGGTCACATCCATACGCACTGCGATGGCATCCGCGCCCAGCGACGCCGCAGCCGAAGCCGCGCCCGCGGCATCGATGTCTGCGATAGCTACGCGCGCGCCCTCGCGGCAATAGGCCTCTGCGAATGCCAAGCCGATCCCGCGTGCCGCCCCCGTGATTAGGGCCGTTTTACCCTCAAGCCGCCTCATTCAATCCGCAGGCCCTTTGCGTCGAACTTGTGGATGACATCCTCGCGTGGCGTCATGTATATGCGGTCGCCGTGTTTGAAAAACACCTCGCCACCGGCTCGGACGGTGATGGTCTCGGCAAGGCCGGTATCGTGCACGTGAATGAACGTATCAGATCCAAGATGCTCCGACACGCCGACCACCCCCGACCAGTCCCCCGCGTCGGCCGAGACCGAGATATGCTCGGGACGGATGCCGATGGTATGGGCGCCGTGTTTCGCAGCTTCTTCGCCCTCGATGAGGTTCATCGTCGGAGAGCCGATGAACCCGGCGACGAACACGTTCTGCGGCGTCCGGTAAAGTTCCAGGGGAGAGCCGACCTGCTCGATATTTCCGGCCCGCAACACCACGATCTTGTCGGCCATGGTCATCGCTTCGACCTGATCGTGGGTGACGTAGATCATCGTGGTCTTGAGCCGCTTGTGCAGTTCGCTGATTTCAAGCCGCATACCCACACGCAGCGCGGCGTCGAGGTTCGACAACGGTTCGTCAAACAGAAATGCCGCCGGTTCGCGGACGATGGCGCGGCCAATGGCGACACGCTGTCGCTGGCCACCCGACAACTGGCCGGGTCGACGGTCGATATAGTCGGCGAGATTCAGAACCGACGCCGCATTTTCCACCCGGCGGTCGATCTCGGCCTGGTCCAGCTTCGCCATGCGGAGCGGAAAGGCGATGTTCTTGCGCACGCTCATATGCGGATAGAGCGCATAAGACTGGAAAACCATCGCCAGTCCGCGCTTTGCCGGCGGGATCTGCGTGGCATCCTCGCCATCTATAGAGATCTTGCCTCCGCTCACGTCCTCCAGACCCGCGATCAGCCGCAGCAGCGTTGATTTACCGCAGCCCGAAGGGCCTACGAAGACGACGAATTCGCCATCGTTAATCTCGAGATCCAGCGGCGGAATCACGGTGACCTCGCCGAAACTCTTCTTTACTTTTTCAAGTACGATACGTC
>NZ_JBVCWP010000100.1:0-12655 GCF_057460485.1 Boseongicola sp. | reverse complement strand
GACAGCTGCTGCGAGTGTCGGCAATTGAAGAAGGCGCGAGGCCACGCAAAGCAAAAAAGCAGGTGTCTAGGGAACTTGGAGCACCGCACCAGTCTGTGCGAAGACCGCGGCGTGTTCGCGCCTCCGATCACAGACACAGGCATTCGCTGAGACCGGCCGGTCCATCACCAACAGAGCCGTCGCTGGCGGACGCACAATTCCATCCAATGACGTATCGAAGTCGAAGGTCAGGCTACATCTTCAAGAAACGCTCTGGCATGAACGGCACGTCGGTATCTTCTGGCTGCGCACCAGCGGAGGTCAGCATTGCATGAACCTGTCCACGATGATGCGTTTGGTGGTTAAACAGTTGAATCACAAGTATGCTTTTGGCCTTAGACAAATCCCGACCCAGCACTCCCGAGAACCAGCTTAAGTCCCCTTCAAACCAATCAGGTGTCACCTCATGCGCCCACTGCAATATTCGCTTATCAAAAGCTTTTCTTTCAATACAAAATTGTTCCCAGCTCGTGACCATGTCGGCAGAATCATGAATTCCGCCCTCTGGGGCAGGCGTTCCTGCGAACCTGCTCATCCAAATCATGTCGCCCCATAAAATATGAGAAAAAGTTCTCTGAATTGAGCCAAAGAACGCCCCACGGTCTTTCACGCGCTCAGAATTGGAAAGGTTATCAGCAGCCGCAAGGAGGCTTTCGTTTTGCCAGAAATTGTATCTGGCCATTGTGAGCGTGTATTCCTTGTTAGGCATAAGAGTTCCTTCGAAAACATGATCATCCCGACCTGGGTGGTCCAATTGGAATGCTAGTGCACAATCTGCTTGGGTTCCACCGGGACGATGGTTTCTGGGGTCGGTGGATGATCCCCCTCAGCCCTGTGGGTTCCAGTGCCAGGCAGTCGATCTGAAGGATCGCTGTGGGGAGCTTGGTATGGTCTTGCGTCCTCCATCTTTCGGCGGAGATCTGGGTTTCGCCCAGAGACAAGAAACCTTCGGCGTTTAACGGTTGGTCGCGGACCCAAAAGCTGGGGCTTTCGCCCTATCCGGTCTTCCATGCGTTGTCTTGCAGCCGGTGGTTTCCAACTTCGGGAAAGGGCGTGGGTCATACCCGGAGACCCGCCGCGCCGCACCTTTCCTTGCCGTTAGCTCCCCTGCCCCATAAGGCGAGCAATTGTTCCCGCAGAACGGTTTCATTTGTACTTCGGCCAGGTGTCGGCAATGCGGTACCCTTCGGGCCACGGATCGCTTGGGTCTAACATGTGTTGGTGCGTCCCAGTCACCCAACCTCGCCCGCTAATCTGCGGCCGGATTGCGGATATTTCCCCAACCTTTGTTTCAGCCAGAATTTCGCCGTGAAATTCGGATCCAAGGATCGAGACGCATGTTATGCGGTCCCCAACAAGCATGTCTCCCTTTGCGTGTAGCAAGGCCATTCGCGCTGACACGGCTGTTCCTGTTGGCGAGCGATCCAGCTTTCCAGGCTGAATGGACACGACTGATTTGGCGCGAAGTCCCTCTTGGCCGCGCTCCAGTGCACCGGCAAACAGACAAAAAGAATGGTGCCGCCAATCGGGTTGTAACGGATGGCTAAATTCCAGCTGCTCATTCGCGGCATTGGTGATTTTCACACCGAGTTCGGCAAGGTTTTGCGCCTCCCCTGCCTCCAGCGCCAACCCGAGAGATGCCGGATTAACCACAACGAAACTGTCGCCGCCAAAAGCGGTATCAACTGTGATTGTACCGATGCCTTCGATTTCCAGGGGCACATCCATAAGCCCCCCGAAGGAAGGTAAATTTTCAACCTCTATGCGTTCGGCTTTGCCATTTGCACAATGTGCACGCACCCGCACCAAACCTCCGGGAGCTTCAAGCACCATTTCCGTGACTGGTTCTTGCATTGGGATAATCCCTGTATCCAGCAAGACGGTGGCCACGCAGATAGAGTTTGACCCCGACATCGGTGGCGTGTCCTCTGGCTCCATTATGATCCATGCGGCTTGCGCGTCTGGGTGTTTTGGGGGCACCAAAAGGTTAACATGCCGAAATACCCCGCCGCGTGGTTCGTTCAGCATAAAGTTCCGCAAGGTATCATCCTCGGCGATCCATTTGCGTTGTTCCCACAACGTCTCGCCTGGCGGAGGGGCAACCCCACCAACAATTACATCGCCAACTTCGCCTTCGGCGTGGCACGAAACGGTATGTATAACTTTGGTACTACGCATGCTTAGAACTCATCTAATGTTTGCAGGTGTATCAATTTCTTTGTCTGACGTCAGATTGATAGGCAAGTTTCCAGACCGCATGTGCAAATCGCGTTGGGGAAACGGAATTTCAATTCCATATTTGGAGAGAGCAGTTTCAAGGGCCCAGTTGTAGTCCGCCTTTACCGCGCCGGGGCGTTTTGCGGCATCCGGATTGAGCATTAGAACGAGTTCAAAATCTAGGCTGCTTTCCCCGAATCCGACAAGCCAGACCTGCGGTGGGGATGCGTCTGGACCGGTAAGCATATGAGGCACGTTCCCGGCGGCCTCTAGCGCGGCCTTTTTGACCAGTTCCTTGTCCGTCCCATATGCAACGCCAAAGGGAATTCTTGTACGAACGAATGCATCGCGCAGGGTCCAGTTTGTCACGCGGTTGTTGATGAACTCTGAATTGGGAACGAGAATATCCACGTTCATGCCCGTTCTGACGAGTGTCGCGCGAATATTGATCTCTTTCACCTCTCCCATCAGCCCAGATTCAAGCTCTACGAAGTCTCCAACCTTCACGCTCTGCTCGATCAACATGATTATTCCCGCAACGAGGTTGCTGAAAATAGCCTGAAGACCAAAGCCGATTCCGATGCCGATAGCGCCGGAAAAGACTGCAAAGGCAGTCAAATCGACCCCGATAACGTTCATCGCAAACATGACTGCGAAGAAGTACGAGCCAATTCTGACTGTCTGGCCGATGAGCGTCTTTACCGAGGCGGTCATGCTCGTCGATCGCGTCAGCCTCGACTGGACAAATTTGGATACCAGCGCGGCACTCCATAGTAGCAAGGCAAGCAACGCTGCGCCCTTCAGCACCATGAAGAGCGAAAGCCTAGTGTCTCCCAGGCCGATGGCCATACTGTCGAGAACTGCGATTGTCGGATCGAGAAGGCGCATAATACTGAGCGCTGCAATGACCCATGCGACAGTCGCAAATGTGCGGGCCCAGACCGGGTTGCGCACAAATGTCGAAAACAGGCGGATTAGTATCCAGGCCTGCAAGAGGCTTGCAGCGACCCTGACGAAGTCGTTGCCAATGCCTTGAGACGCCAAGCCGTTGACGCCCATCCAAAGGCCAAGGACCCATGCGACCGGGAGCGCGAGGCGTCGCACCACCTGATGCGCCAGGGGTAGGTAATAGTCTTTTGCCTCGACGCGGGGCCATGCGTTGTCGACGACGCGCGACAAAGGCTTGAACGCCAAAAGAGCGATGCCAAATGCGACGGCGACGACCAGGAGCTGGTAGAGCGACTCCAGAGACGAAACCTGCGCAATCAACCTGTTTGCGGTTTCTTCAACAAATTTAAGAACAGGGGAGACGCTGGAGGCAACGTCTTCGATCATTTTTTCCGTTGTCACTGGAACAGCTTCCGGCTGAGCAGTCTCTTCGTGGTTCGCCATCCGCGTTCTCCTAGGTGTTCAACTTCTTCGGCCGTGCTAGAGCCATCGTAGCTTGCGGAATATGAAGAGTTCGGCAACCAGACACATTGCCATCAACGCACAGAAAATCCAAAAAGCGTAGTCGTTTTCGACACCGGGCATACCGCCAATATTAATCCCAAGAAGTCCTGTTAAAAATGCCAGAGGCAAGAAGATCGCGGATATTATAGCCAGGACATACAGCGTTTGATTGGCCGCCTCTGAAAGCTGGTTGGCGATATCATCTTTCAGAACGACTGCTCGCTCGCGAATTGCGTCAAGTTCTTCGATATATCGCATCAGTCGATCTGATGTTTCCCGCAGATGCGGTCGCAAGTTCTCGCTTAACCAATCTGGTGGTTCAGCTAAAAGAGTGCTCAGGGCTTCGCGTTGAGGTGCAATATAGCGGCGCAATCTGACCGCTTTTTGGCGGATTGCAGACAGTTGGCGCCGCTGCTCTTGGGCCTTCCCAACGTCCAGTTTGGCTTCTAAATCGTCAATCTGGTCTTCGAGGGCGAGTATGGTTTCTGAAATAGGATCATTTACGCGGCTAATCAGTCGTTCGAACAGTTCTGGTGCTGTTTTTGGGCCATCGTGTGACTCAATTAACTTTTCCAGTATGTCGCGAGGCGTGTGCATCCGTTCATGCCGCAGCGTGAGAACCCGTTTGCCCTCGGACCACATTCTCATCGCGACCATGTCCTCACCGTTTTGGTTTGCATTCAGATTGATGCCCCGCAGGATGGCAACGAGACCACGTTTGCCGCGAAAAACGCGTGGTCTGGTTTCTTCGGCAAGAAGAGCTTCAGCGGTTGGGATTGTCAGGCCGCTGCGTTCTCTTAGCCACGACCCAGCATTTAGATTCTTATTGTCCAGATGAATCCAAAGCGGGCCATCCGCCTCGGTCCATTTGTTAATATCCTGCCATCCAAGGAAGGACGCGCCACCATTTCCGTCCAACACACAGGCAAAGAGCAACCCGTCTTCTTCGATCAGGTCAGGGTGGTCCATCGTACCTTCTGTCATTCAATCGCTCCCTCTTATGGATTGCGCGTCGGTCTGATGCCCGCTCCAGCTCTGCGCCTCGATGAAAATCCGCCGTATTGACGGAACTTCGCGTTTGATCTTCGCTTCAAATTCAGAAATGGCAGCTTCGACGTCCTCGGCCGACAGCCCATCCTGAAAGTCGATACTTGCGTTCAGTAGGATTTCATTGGGGCCGAGATGCATTGTCAGCACTTCGTTTGCCCCCTTGATGCGCGTGTCTCCGATTAAAATATCGCGCACAACAGCGACCGTTCTGCGGTCGGCCCCCTCCCCAATCAGCAGGCCTTTGCTTTCAATTGCCAGCAAAATTGCGACCGACGCCAAAACCAAACCAATAACGATTGACGCAATACCGTCCATCACGTGCCAACCAAGATAGTGGCTCCCGGCAACGCCAAGAAAAGCCACGACCAAGCCGATCATGGCTGCGGTGTCTTCAAAAAGCACCGTGAACACGGTCGGGTCTTTTGATCGCCTGATGGCCTGAAAAAGTGGAGTGTCGCCTCGCATTTTGTTGAATTCGCGATAGGCGATCGTCCAGGCGACGGCTTCGAAGATCATGCTTAGCGCGAGAACGACGTAGTTCACGTAGGGGCTATTTATCGGCTCCGGATGCATGACGTGAATGACACCCTTGTAGAGTGAGAGCCCTGCGCCAACTGCGAAAATCAGGATCGCGACGACAAACGTCCAAAAGTAGAGTTCCATGCCATAGCCAAAAGGGTGATTGCTGTCGGCCGGTCGATTTGCTCTGCGAATACCATAAAGCAACAAGAGCTGGTTTCCGGAATCCACAACTGAGTGAATTGCTTCCGACAGCATTGCGGACGAGCCCGTAATTCCGCCTGCTATGAACTTACAAACGGCGATAAGACTATTGCCAACGAGAGCCGCATAAATGACCTTTCGAGACTGATGCGCCGACATTTGTTTTTCCATTCTTTTCAAAAAGAGGACGCTTAAAACACAGTGTCCGGGGCAAGCTAAATGATTTCGTCTTTGTCAAAGAGCGGTTCGACAATCGATTGCGCGTTGAGGCCGCCGATAGTTTTCTCTGTCGTCGACCATAACCCCACTATCAATGCGATTTTGGGGCGAACCGACATTTCGTGAAGCCCTGGGCTTTCAGGGATTTCTTCGAGCACAGCCTGTGTTGCCATCTTTCCCGCCAAGCATCGAAGCGATCCATCTCACTAGGGCGACCTTAGAATGACTTGCACGCCGATTGTGCGTGCGAGTTTCACTAGAGCTCGGTCAGATGTGTGTCCTGCCTATATCGAAGTCCCTCCGTTCGGCACTAGCCCTTGCCTTTTGTCTTTGTTTTTCCAACCGTGGCATTCTTTTCCAAGAATTCGATGATTTGGCCCGCAACATCAAGGCCCGTTGCGATTTCAACTCCTTCAAGGCCCGGTGACGAGTTGACTTCCATGACAACCGCGCCGTGATTTGCACGAAGCATGTCGACGCCACAGACACTCAATCCCATTGATTTCGCAGCACGCACCGCTGTGGAGCGTTCTTCCAGGGATATTTTGATCAGTTGAGCGGAACCGCGCCTATGCAAATTCGACCGGAACTCGCCCTCGGCTCCCGTCCTCTTCATTGCCGCAATTACCTTTCCACCGACAACAACTGCACGGATGTCTGTGCCTCCGGATTCCTTGATGAATTTCTGCGCCAGAATGTTCACATTGGCGCCGCAAAACGCCTCAATAACGTATTTTGCAGAACGTTCAGTGTCTGCAAGAACAACTCCGATGCCTTGAGTTCCTTCGAGGAGCTTGATGACAACAGGAACGGCTCCCGCAAGTTTTACAACTTCACCAGCCTGTTTGGCGCCATGTGCAAATGCTGTGACACCAGATATTGCTCGATTTCCCAATAACTAGTTTGAAACCGCAAACTGCGAGACTTGGCGCGAACAATTCAGACGGAGTATTAATTGAAGTGGGATTTAAACCATTTTTCCTGCCAGATCCAACCGATAGCGATGGCGCACGACTTGAGTTTGACTCACCGCTTCAAGCTGACTTTGTTCCCTTATTTACGACTGATCCAGCCAAACTTCAAAACAGTGTGTTCGATTTTCCTACAAATCCCGACGAAGGGTCTGCTTCTCGTTATTGCCGTGTCCATCGATAGGGGAATTGAGAAACTGGCTGGGCCTAGCTGAGCTTGGGGCACAGGCAGTGTAAAACGGGTTGAGCCAGACAAGGCGAGGACCTCGCTTCGAAAGATGACGAAACACCGCTCCTTTCGCTCGTTCAAAACCTCGCCCGAGACGATCCGGCCAGCGGTGATGCTGTAAGTTTGGCTTCCTCTGTCGACCGGAAATGTGGAGGTGCTGCTGCATGCGTACGTTATCGAAATCAACGAGGACGCGATCCTGATTAGAGGCGTTTAGCTCGGCTCGGCCAAACTCGCCAGAAAACATGGTCTCCTTCGGCTCGTCAGTAAGATAACCGGAGCCGCCATGAATATAGTAAGCATCCCAGAGCGCGCCCATCTAGGAAGAAGGACAGCCAGCCGCGGGTGATTAGTCCGGGTAAGACCTGGCACCAGTATCGTTCAGCTTGACTGATAAGCTCTATAGGGCTCGGGTCTTCGGGCTCTGGCAGTCAAGTGCGATGCGGGACACGATCTTCTGGACCTCCAGCGCTTCCTGAAAATCTGGGCCGGGGTTTTGCTTCCCGGCAATGGCGTCGATCAATTGGGCGACCTCAATTACCTTCAGGTCGTTGAAGCCCAGATGATGACCCGCAGCCGGGCAGAAATTAGCGTAAGGCGGATGGCTTGGGCCTGCTTCAATCTTGGTAAAACCGGACGTGTGCCCACCGCCGGGGCCCTTACAGATCAGCAACTCGTTCATCCGTTCCTGACTGAACACCAGCGCGCCTTGGGTCCCGGTGATTTCCCATGATAGGTCCATGGTGCGGCCACTTGCGGCCCAGTTCGCCTCGATCGTTCCGACGGCTCCAGTTTCAAATTCGATAAGGGCGAAGGTCGCGTCATCGACTAGAACTGGGGCGCGCTCTGTCGTCCCCGCCGATATCGGGCGTGTCTTGTGGATGGTCCGGCTTTGGCCGGTCACATAACTGATCGGTCCCAACAAATACCGCGCCATCGAGATTATGTGGCTACCGATATCAGCCAAGGCGCCGCCGCCATCCGGGTCGGTGCGGAAGGAATGCGGGACATCCGGATCGGCCATATAGTTTTCTGCATGACGTCCTCGAAATGAAACGACTTCGCCAATTTCACCCGCCTCAACCAATTCGCGCGCAAGGCGGATCATCGGATTGCGCAGGAAGTTGAAGCCGACCATGGTCACGATACCCGCCGCCTGCGCCGCCGCCGTCATGCGCTGCGCACTTTCCAAGGTAGTCGATAGGGGCTTTTCGCAATAGACATGTTTGCCCGCCTTAAGCGCCGCCATGACAATGGGTTCGTGCAGGGCATTGGGGGCAGTCACGGCTACCAGATCAATCGTCGGATCGGCACACAGGTTCCGCCAGTCACCGGTTGACCGATTGAACCCAAGTGCGGCGGCATTATGAACGGCCACATCGTCAGTGACATCGGCTAGCATCTCGGCCACGGGATCAAGTGGTAGATCGAACAACCCGCTGACTGACCTAAAAGCGTTCGCATGGCAACGGCCCATAAAACCGGCCCCGACCAGCCCTACTCGCAGTTTTGGTTTCTCAGTCATGGGGTATCCTTAAATCCAATCGAGCTTGACCAACGCGCCGCTTTTGCAGGCCTCTTGGCAGGCTAGGGCAATTGCCAGGGCATCTCGCCCGTCGCGCACGGTGCAGGACGGGGCCCGGCCTTCGGTAATAGCGTTGTAAAACTCATCCAGCGCATGGCTGAACGAGGCATCGTATCGTTCCAGAAAGAAGTGCTTGAGCGGCGCATGCGCTTTGGTGGCCTGTGCCCCCCAGCGGATCAGGTCCTCGTCGCGCTGGTTGCTGGTCTGCAACATCCCGGCCTCACCAAAAGCTTCAATCCTCTGATCAAAGCCATAGGCGCAACGGCGCGAATTGTTGATATGCACCAGACAGCCTGATGGCATCTTGAGCGTTGTCATTGTGGTATCATAATCACCCAGCTCGCCAATAGCGGGATCGGTCAGGCAGGAGCCAGAGGCGAATACCTCGACTGGGCGTTCACCAGCGATCCAGCACATCAGATCAATGTCGTGGATAGTCGCATCCACAAAGTACCCGCCTGACGCTTTGACGTAAGCTATCGGTGGAGGGGCGGGTTCGCGGCTGGTACTCATCATGAAGGATAGCGGACCCAGCTCGCCCGCCCGGACGGCCCGTTGCAGGGCTGTGATGTTAGGATCAAAGCGGCGATTGAAGCCCAACATGAAGGGCACCGGATGGGCCTTTAGGACATCCAGGCATTGTTCGGCCCGGTCTAGCGACTGATCCAGCGGCTTTTCGCAAAAGATCGGCTTTCCCGCCTGTGCTGCGGCGATGACATATTCCAGATGCGTGTTGGCGGGGGTCGCGATCAGGACCACATCCACGTCTGGATGGGCCAGCGCCTGATCCAAATCGCCCAATGCTTGGCCACCATATTGCGCGGCAATCGCCTCTGCTGACAATAGGTTCGGATTATAGACCACCGACAGCCGCAGGCCCGGATGGGCGTTGATCTTGGGGCCATAGACATGCGCCATACGCCCGCTGCCCAGCAAGGCTATTCCCAGTGTTTGCATCGTATCCCTCCCTCGACCTGATCCTTCAGGCGATTGCATCGCGTAAGATATGCGCGGCGCCTTTTTCACCGATCATGATGGCGGCCGCGTTGGTGTTCGCGGTCACGATGCGCGGCATGATCGAGGCATCGATGACCCGCAGACCGGACAGCCCGTGCACCTTGAGATCTGTGTCTACCACAGCGTCAGGGCCCGTGCCCATCGCACAGGTGCCTACCGGATGCAGCAGAGACAACCCGTTCTGCCGGCAATAAGCGACCATCTCCGCATCGCTTTCGACTTCTGGGCCCGGCGAGATCTCGCGCTTGACACAGTTTGACATGGGCTGTGTCTGCGAAATCTGGCGCCCCAACCGCAGCCCGGCAATCGCGGCGCGATGGTCCGCCTCGTGCTCAAAAAAGTTGAACTGAATCGCGGGATCTGTATGCGCATCAGGGCCTTTCAGCCGAATGTGCCCGCGGCTTTGTGGCCGCATATGTTCGGCCAGAATGGTGAAGCCGGAAAACGGGTGTGGTTTAAGATCTTCGGTCGTGCACCAGGCCATGAAGGTAACCATCATGTCCGGTGTCGGGATATCCTTGGAACTATGAACGAAGGTATTGGAATAATTGCCATTATCGGCGAACGGGCCGGTGCGGAACAGCAGGTAGCGCAGCAATTGCAATCCGCCGCGCAGCTTGTTGTTATAAAGGTCATTCACTGTCGCTTTCAGCGTAGATTCAAACTCCAGCCCGATCCCGAAATGGTCCTGCAGGTTTTCCCCGACACCGGGCAAATCATGGAGCACCTCAACACCTGTATCGCGAAGATGCGCGGCTGGCCCAATGCCTGAGCGCAGCATTAGATGCGGCGAACTGAAGGTGCCGCCACACAGGATAACCTCGCACCGCGCACGCGCGGTGTGCTGCACACCTTCGCGCGACCACGCGACACCGGTAACGCGCTTAGCGTCCATGATCAGGCGCTCGGCCAGCGCGAATTTTTCAATCGTGATATTCTGCATCGCGGGGCCGCGGAGGTATCCGGCGGCTGTGCTCCAGCGTCGCCCTTTGCGGGTGGTCGTCTGGACATAGCCAGTCCCGAGCTGCGCCGCGCCATTGAAATCATCGTTACGTGGGATGCCAAGGTTTTCGGAGGCCTGATGGAACGCCTCACCCAGCGCATGCGGCGACGGCAGGTCAGACACGGAAACCGGCCCCCCTACTCCGTGAAATTCGCTTGCGCCTCGCTCCTGATCTTCGCTTTTCTTGAAATAGGGCAGAACGTCATCCCAACCCCAGCCGGTGCAACCCTGCGCCTTCCAGCCGTCAAAGTCCTCGGGCTGGCCGCGCATATAGATCATGCCGTTGATTGACCCGGTTCCGCCCATAACCTTGCCGCGCGGCTGAAACAGGCGGCGCTTGTTCAGATGGGGCTCCGGTTCGCTGCTAAAGCACCAGTTAACCTTGGGATTGTTGTAGAGCATGGAATAGCCCAGCGGGACATGGATAAAGGGACTTTTGTCTGGCCCGCCGGCTTCCAGGAGCAGAACTTTGCACCCCGCTTCGCCGAGACGACGCGCGACAACACAGCCGGCCGACCCTGCGCCGATCACGACATAATCAAACTCAGTGTCCGTTTGCGTCATATTCCGCCTCAACTCTAATCTTTATCACCCCTTAAGATGTGGCACAGACCCGAGAGGTGCTGAATTCCCACTATGTCAATTTTGGATATTTTTACTGTATGCGCATGGCGGTTGGCCTTTATTGTGGCGCAATATCCAAAATGGACTTACCGCCATGACACGAGAAGAACTGCTGCGGGTTCTGACCTTTGCTGGGTCTTTACGAAAACTTGGGGAAGAACAGACAGCACTGGCCTCGGTCGATGCGCGCTGGAATATCATTGCCTATGCGATGAGCCGCCATCTAGAGGGCAAATTGCTGACGATCAGCTCTTTGGCAGGCGCCGCAGGAGTGCCCTACGGCACCGCCATGCGCCGCATTGGCGAGCTGATCGATGAAGGGCTTTTGCTGCGCCGCCCACGGTCCAAAAGCGGAAAGTCTTTTTCGCTGCATCCCACACGCGATCTTATCGCCCAGTTTGAGGTTTTTGCCGCAGAATTCAAACGAACGGTGGGCAACACTTTCGGCTTTACGAATGGTGGGACCGAGGAGAGCGATGGGGGTTTTTATTTTGGCGGTCACTACATGGCATCGCGCATTCTGTCCTATCCTAATGCCATGCGCGTCGGGATCGGGAAAGAACGCACAATCCGCGTTCTTGGCCCCATCGACCCAACGTTCAAAACGCTCAATAAACTTACGCCGCAGCTCAATGAATTGTGTGGTGCCGAGTTTGAATTCATCAACTTGCCGCTGGACCAATTGTACGATGAGATATGCGAGAATCAAAAGCGGGCGAAGTCGCAATATGACATTGTCGCCGTTGATCTCCCATGGATCGGGCAACTTGCCGAAACACAGGCGATCATGCCGCTGAATGATATTTTGCAAAAGGAAGAATTCCGGGGGTCCGATTTTCACTCAACGATTTGGCGCGCCGCGCGATACCGTGGCCAGCAATGCGGCATCCCCATCCAGCCCACGGTGGAGCTCTTATTCTGCCGGACGGACCTTCTGGATGAGGTGGGATTGGGGTTTCCCAGCACGACGGAGGCGCTTTTGCAGGCCGCGAAGGCGCTTCATGGCGCACGGCGCGGCCAGTCCGGCATCGTGATGAATTACGGGCGCGGTACCCCGGTGGCGCATACCTTCATGCAAACCCTGGCCGATTTCGGCTCGCCGGTACTTGACCTTACCGGCAGCCTGGGCGGCTTTGACACCGATACCATTCGCGCCGAGAACTATCAGCCACGGATTGATACAGACGCCGGCCATGAGACCGCACGTTTCCTGCTAGATTTATTGCCCTATGCGCATCCCGAAAGCCTAAGATGTGACTGGGACCGGCGGATCGGAATATTTTCGCGCGGTGAGGCGGCGATGACGTATGGCTGGTCGATCCGCGCCGCACAGTTTGAAAGAGACGAAAGTTCTGCCGCTTATGGCAGGGTCGCCTGCGCGCCCCACCCCGCGAGATCCGGTTTGCAACAGGTGTCGCCGGTTGGCGGCTTTGTCCTGGCGCTGCCGATCTCACTCGACAAGGAGCGTATCGCGGCGGCTTGGAAAGCGATTGAATATCTGACACGGGCCGAACTGATGAAGCTTT
>NZ_JBVCWP010000099.1:0-12771 GCF_057460485.1 Boseongicola sp. | reverse complement strand
TCCCGCAGCCCCTTGTGAAATCACCTCTACAACCGCGCGCCCGTCAAGGCCTGCCTTATCGGCGAAATGAAGCGCTTCGCTCAGCCCCTGTACCAGACCGGCAATTGCAATCTGGTTGCACATTTTGGTCATCTGACCTGCGCCGCTTTCGCCGATGCGGCGGCAGATCTTAGAATAGGCCTGCAGAATAGGTTCCGAGCGATCAAACGCCCCCTGATCCCCCCCACACATGACCGAAAGCTGACCGTTCTCCGCGCCCGCTTGACCGCCCGAAATAGGCGCGTCGACGAATGACACTGCTATGCCGTCGGCAGCCGCATATAACTCACGCGTCACAGCGGCAGACACCGTCGTGTGGTCGACAAAGACGGCGCCGGGCTTCATCCCTAAAAACGCACCATCGTCGCCAAGGCAAACCGAGCGAAGATCGTCATCATTGCCCACGCAGGACATGACAAACTCGGCGCCATCTGCAGCCGCGCGAGGCGTGAGCGCTTTTGCGCCTCCATGCTGCGCCACCCAGTCTTCAGCTTTCGCTGCGGTGCGATTAAAAACCGTTACATCGTGGCCCTCGGCCGCCAAATGGCCAGCCATGGGATAGCCCATAACGCCCAGCCCCAAAAATGCACACTTCGCCATAGCATCCTCCCTTGTCATCCATTGTTCTGCGGGCTTTACCTAGTGGACAGGCAACCGCAGTCAACAAGGTATTCATGCTCAGTCTTTTCCGCTGGCTCACCCGAATAACCACAGGACTGGTCATGTTCGCGCTTGCGGCCTCCATTCTGCTGTACTGGTTTTTTTCGAGATCAATTCCCGACTACACCCACAATTTCAGGGTCGCCGGTATAAGTGCACCAGTCGAAATTGTGCGCGATAACGCAAATGTGCCGCATATTTTCGGCCAATCGGACACAGACGTCTACTTCGGACTTGGGTTAGCCCACGCACAAGATCGCTTGTGGCAAATGCTGCTCTTAAGACGCACCGCACAGGGGCGCCTAAGCGAGTTGTTCGGGCAAAAAACCGTCAGAACAGATCGGCTTTTGCGCAGGCTTGATCTTTATCCTTTGGCCGTGAAGTCCGTCGCGGCACAAGACGCATATACAACCGCGGCCCTTCAATCTTATGCATCGGGCGTCAACGCCTGGCTACGCCAGGTCAATGAGGGCGCACTTGGTCGAGGTGCCCCGGAATTCTGGCTGTTCGAGCCAAGCATCGCCTTATGGCAGCCCGCCGACAGCCTTGCGATTGGCAAGCTGATGGCTCTCTCGCTGACCGACCATGTCCAGCGCGAAGTGTTGCGCGCGCGCATTTCCCGTATCCTGTCCGATGAGAGGCTTTCAGATATTCTGCCCGACACGCCGGGACAGGCCCTCGCGTCTCTGCCCGAATACGCCTCCCTTTTTGACGCGCCTCTTCCAAGTTTTGCCCACCTGAAAAATCAGCCACACGACCCAATGTCACCCGTGAAAGCCAGGGGATTGGCAGGGGCGTCAAACGCATGGGCCGCAACTCCCGCGCGTTCGGCCGCTGGCAGCACCCTTCTGGCAAACGACCCCCACATGGAACTCACAGCACCCACGATCTGGTATCTTGCGCGCATGGAGCTGGAAACCGGAGGCGTCATCGGCGGCACATTTACGGGAAGCCCGGCGGTTGTTGTCGGGCGCTCAGATGCGCTTGGGTGGGGGCTAACCAATTCTTACGCAGACGACCAGGACGTCTTCATCGAAAAAGTGAACCCCGACAATCCGGAACAAGTCCTGACACCGGAGGGCTGGAAAACGCTTCAATCACGCCAGTCGATCGTCAACATCAACGACGCGGAACCCATCAGGCTTACCCTTCGATGGTCCCAAAACGGACCCATCCTTGAGGGAAGCCAGTACGGCTTGGCCGCCATCACGCCGGCGGGTCACGTCGCATCAGTGGCATGGACAGCGCTCAGCGGGGAAGACACCTCTATTCAGGCGCTCTTGAAAATAATGCGCGCTCAAGACCTTGATGCAGCCATTTCCGCAGGCGAAGACTTCGTTGCGACGTCCCAAAACCTGACCGTCGTCGACCGCGAAAGTGCGGCGATGAAAGTGATCGGGAAACTTCCACGCCGCGCCGCACGCCACCAGACCCAAGGCCGTATGCCGGCCCCCGGCTGGCTGGCCGAGAACCGCTGGCAAGGCACGATGTCTTATGCCGCAAATCCAGAGTTTCGCACGCCCGATGGCGGTATTGTTGGCAATACGAACAACAAATCCATCGATCGGCCCTTCCCGCTTCATGTTAGTTTTGACTGGGGCGACACGCAGCGCGTTCAACGATGGCAGCGCCTGATGCAAACCCGCGAAGTCCACACCCGCGAAAGCTTTATCGAGGCGCAACTTGATACGGTTTCGGTCACTGCACGCACCCTGCTGCCGCTTGTTGCACGCGATTTGTGGTTCACCGGAGAAGCCGCCGTCGACGGCACACCCGAACGCCAAAGGCGCCGCGCCCTTGATCTTTTGGCGGAATGGAACGGCGAGATGAACGAGCATCTTCCCGAGCCTCTGATCTACGCGGCCTGGATGCGTGCCTTGCAAGATCGCCTGATCCGCGATGAGCTTGGTCCTCTGACGGAGCAGTTCCAGCGCCCCGAACCGATCTTCTTGGAACGGGTCTACCGCGATATCGACGGTGCTTCCGCATGGTGTGACGTCATCCAAAGCGCGCCAATTGAGTCCTGCTCAAATCTTTCCCGGCTTGCTCTCGATGATGCAATCTTGTGGATCGAAGAACGCTATGGCCCGGCTTTGGAAAGCCTGCGTTGGGGGGATGCCCACGAGGCGACCCATAACCATACGGTGCTTGGGGATGTCGGGTGGATTGCGTGGCTGGTAAACATTCGCCAGTCCACCAGCGGCGGCGATCAAACGCTTCATCGGGGGCAGACCCGCGGCAGTGGCCCCGATCCGTTTCAGAACATTCACGGCGCGGGTTATCGCGGCGTTTACGATTTCGCCGACCCCGACAGCTCAGTTTTCATTATTTCCACCGGGCAATCGGGCCACCCGCTTAGCCGCCACTATGACGATTTAGGCGAGCTTTGGCGGCGCGGTGAATACATTCCGATGACCCTGAACCAAGACCTCGCCCGCGCCGGTGCCGTCGGCATCACCCGGCTTACTCCGGCCAATTAACGCCGTCTTTTTGCTTCTTGCCCGACAAAAAAACGCGTTAAGATTACTATAAGCAAAAGGAGCACACCATGCCGCTTTTGCTCTGGCCGCGAGGCGATAGCAGCAGCAGTGCAGGAAACGCGTCACTTAACGCGTCCAATACAAATAAGCAGCCAACCTCACTGCTTACGTTCAGCGCCGATACTAACAATGATGGCACCGATGACGGCGGCCTGAAGCTTGATTTCACGCTGGATGGCAGCAATGATCCGGACACTGTGATTTATTTCGACACCAACGGCGACGGCGCTTTGGATTCCGGGCCGATCAGTTTCATGATGGACTTTGGTGGAACGCTTCCTTCCACAAATAAACTCAATGGTTTGGCCCCGAATAATACCGACATTCGCGGCGAAGAGGTCGTGATCCTCACCCTGGTTGACGGAACGCGGCTTTTCTTCCTGCGAGGTTTTTTCTTTGATCCCGATGGCCCGAATGCCGCAACCAAGTCACAAGACACATTCGACATAATGGACGACTTCCCGAATGGCGCACACAATTTGGGTAACCTCTTCGTCTGCCACGTCTCAGGAACGCAGAACTACCCCCTAACCGCGGCGTCCCAGTGGAAACCCTGAAAGTCGGAGACCTGATCGTATCGGAGGACGGGGCCGCAAAGCCGGTCCTTTTTATCGGATGCCAAACCTTCAATGCCCAATCGATCAGGGCTTTTACCCAATTGTGCCCCGTCACAATCGCCAAGGGCACCACTGCCACGTCCACACCGTTGCACGATCTGCACGCTTCTCCCCAACATCACATTCCGGTCCGAGCCCCCGAACTGCAAACGCTCTGCGGGTTTGACGCGGCCTTCGTCGCCGCCCGCGACATGCCCTACGCCCGTCCAGGCTCCGCCACCGAAACCACCTATGTCAACTTGGTATGCGCGCCCCATACATGCATCCGTGCGAATGGATGCGAAAGCGAGACCCTATTTCCCGGCGATACCGCGCTTTTATCAATGTCACTGGATGATCGCCGCGATATTCGCGCGGCCCTAGACGCCGGCTTAACCCAGAAAACCGCATATCCTTGCCTTACAGCGCAAGAAGCAGCGGTTTGCCGTTCAGCCATTCAAAGCCGGGAAAAGCGGGCTGCCTGAACTGACGTCCAATTCACGGTAAGTTCGACGCCGTCTTCCGAACGAGTTTCGGACAAAACGATCCCCTGCTCATAGGCCCAGGCACGTTTCTTGCCGTCCGCGTGATCAATCTCAACCGTCGCGACCTGACGATCCAGATCAAGCTTTTCGGTGACGGCCAGAACAAACTCCTCAACACCCGCTCCAGTCAGCGCCGAGATCGCCTGGATGTCGTCCTTGCGCAACGCTTCCGCCTCGCGCGCCGCGCGGGCTTCGTCGTCCAACACGTCAATCTTGTTCCAAATCTCGATCTGAGGGGTCGCCTCCTGGACACCGAGATCATTCAGAATACCCAAGACATTCGCCGATTGATCATCCGTCTCGGGATGTGAAATATCGCGCACGTGCAAAATCAGATCGGCCTCAAGCACCTCTTCTAAGGTCGCGCGAAAGGCGGCGACCAACTGTGTCGGCAGATCCGAAATGAAGCCAACCGTGTCCGACAAGATCACTTCTCGCCCGGTGGACAATTTGATCGCCCGCATCGTCGGATCAAGAGTGGCAAATAACATGTCCTTGGCCACCACGTCCGCGCCCGTCAAACGATTGAACAGCGTCGATTTCCCAGAGTTTGTGTAGCCAACCAACGCCACCACGGGAAACGGCACTTTCGCGCGCGCCGCACGGTGTAAGGTGCGCGTTTTCACAACTTTTTCCAACTGACGCTTCAACCGCGACAGCTGTTCGTCAATGGCGCGCCGGTCCGCCTCAATCTGAGTTTCACCGGGCCCACCCACAAAGCCCAAACCTCCGCGCTGCCGTTCAAGGTGAGTCCACGCTCGCACAAGACGGGTCCGCTGATACGTGAGCGCCGCCATTTCGACCTGCAAAACGCCTTCCCGCGTTGCGGCACGATCCGAGAAAATTTCTAGGATCAGTCCGGTGCGGTCCAAAAGCTTGGTTTTCCACTCGCGCTCAAGATTGCGTTGCTGCACCGGTGTGAGCTGACCATCGATAAGAACCAAGCCGATGTCATCGGCTTTGATCCTTTGACCCAGCTCTTCCACCTTGCCCGAGCCAAACAAAGTTCCAGGTGTTGGTTTCGGCAATCTGATGGAGTCCGCGCCGACAACCTCAATTCCGGGCAAAGCAACTGCAAGCGAAACAGCCTCATTAAGCGCAAACGTCGCGTCGCGCCGATTCCTGTCGCTCGTTATGTCGGGGTGCAGAACAAGGGCGCGTGTCGCCCTCGCTTCTGTCTCACCCACGCTTATTCTTCGCCGTCATACAGGCTAATTGGCTGTGCGGGCATAATCGTGGAGATTGCGTGTTTATATACAAGCTGGGACTGACCATCCCGGCGCAGTAAAACACAAAAGTTATCAAACCATGTAATCACGCCCTGAAGTTTGACGCCATTGATAAGAAAGATGGTAACCGGAACCTTGGTCTTTCTGACATGGTTCAGAAATGCATCCTGCAAATTCTGTCTATCCGAAGCCATGAGATTTATTGCCTTTTTTCTTGCAAACGTTCGAGCGCCATCGAGACGCCAAGTTAGAGAACCCACTATGGATCGCATCCAAAAGACTTGCTAGCCCAAAAGAATATTTCGAACCGCCTAAATTCTAAGCAGGGTTAACGCCAGAATTCCGGGTTCAACAGGGCGATAATTGCCAGGGTCTCCAAGCGGCCAAGCACCATGGCTGCCGCTATAATGGCCTTGGCGCCAGGGGCTAATGCGATCAGATCAATCGGCTTGTCGGCGGCAACATCGACCAATGGTCCGGTTGTGGACAGACCTGCGATCGTCAACACAAGAGCTTCTTCAAACGTGAGACCGAAAAACGCCAGGGCCGTCGATATCGTGGCGATCGACAACGCGAATAGCATGAAAAACACCCAAGCCACATAGGCGCCCTCCCGTCGAAAACGACGTGCGACCTGCCCCGAACCGCCAACCGAAGACGGTGAGACCAGCTTATCCATCTCGCGTTGGCCGTGCTTCACAAGGGCATAAACCCGAAGAAGCTTTACGCCGCCCGCAGTCGTCGCAACGCCGCCGCCGAAAACCGCCAGCCCCATAAGCACAAGTCCAGCCGCGTCCAGCCCCGACCAGGCGCGGGCCTCACCCCAAGCCGAGCTTTCAAATCCCGTGGTCGTCAGGAATGACGCCACGGTGAACACCGCGCCCCAAATCCCGACGATCCCTTCAATTACCGTCACGTCCGAGCCGTCTTCGATCGTCGCCAGCCAATGACGCAAAAATAAAAGTGCGGGCAAAATAGCAATCAGTGAAATCCCCAGCCGCAGTTCAGGATCCCGGATCAACGCGGGCCAGCCATCCTGCCTGCCATCCGAGGTAAATGTCAGGCGCGACAGGGCGAACACCAGAAATATTAAAATCAGAAATTCACCGCCATATCCCGAAGTTGCCCCCGCGACGCCCCCCTCAATAGGCGAAATACCGGACGTCGACAGCGTCGCCATCGCGTGGCAGATCGCCACGAGCGGCGTATCTCCGGCAAGCATCAAAGCCACCCAAAGAACGGCCGTCAGCCCGCCATAGATCGGCGCAAGGCGCGCGGCAAACCGCGCCAGACGCTCCGAGGATCCTCCGATATGATCAAGGCGAACCACTCCGCCCTTCTGATCCCGACTAGATTCAGTCGCCGCAACAACTTCGAAACCGGCCAGGTTCAGTGGTGCGAAAACTGCAATTGCTGCGACCCACATGAAAAATCCACCAAGCCAGCCGACCAATGCACGCCAAAGGTGGACACTTGGCGGCAAGCGATCAGCCTCAAACAGCGTCAAACCCGTCGTGGTCAAGCTCGACACCATTTCGATGTAAGCATTGCCAAAAGTCGTATCCGTCACAACCTCGCTGAACGGCACCGCCAACATCGCAGGCAACGCCGCGAAAAGTGCGAATAGCGAGATCAGATGGCTGCGTCCTTGCCGTCGAATATTGTAGTTCGATGTGCCCAAGGCAATCATCGTAAACAGGAACAAAAACATGACGCAGGAATATAAAAATGCCCGCGCCGTCACCAGATCACGGGTCACATAGGCATGAACCGCGGGCACCAACATCGCCAAAGCGCCCAAGCCAACCAACAGGACGATCAGCGGCAATCGCGTTGCCCAAAGCATCAGAAGAAGTCGATCGAGACCTGAAACAGCCGCTCGACCTCCGGAACGTCAGACGCCATCGTAAAGACCACAATCACATCGCCTTCTTCGATCCGCGTGGTTCCGGTGGGCTTCACGACCTTTTCGCCTTTCATTACGGCCCCAACCAATACACCTTCGGGAAAGTCGATCTCGCGAATTAGTTTTCCCGACAAAGGGGATGTCGTCAAAATTTGAGCTTCGATCACTTCGGCTTCAGCGTCTCCGATGGAATATACGCCGCGCACCCGGCCATGCCGGATGTGACGCAGGATCGAGGATACGGTCGTGCCGCGCGGGTTGATGTAGGCATCAATATGCAAGGGATCCATCAAAGGCAAAAGCGTCGGATCGTTGACCAGCGCAATCGTCAAAGGGCACCCAGCTTGCTTGGCACGCACCGATGCCAGAAGATTGGTCTTATCGTCGTCCGTAACTGCCAGCACAGCGTCCGCCCGCCCTACGCCAGCCTCTTCCAACAGCTCGGTGCTTAGACCGTCGCCGTTTAGAACAATCGTCCGCTCCAAAGCGTCTGCGGCCCGTTCCGCGCAGTCGCGGTCGCGCTCAATGATCTTGACACGAAGCCGCTCGGCCCGGCCTTCAAGCGCGCTGGCAACAGCAAGCCCAACATTCCCGCCCCCGATGATCACGATCCGTTCCTGCCGGCGCACGACCTTGCCAAATATCTCGAACGTCCGCTTCACGTCCTGGACATGACTGATTACGTATATCTGGTCATGAGCAAAAAGCTGATCGCCGGGTTCAGGGGCAAACAAGCGGCCGTTGCGGCGCACACCTACGACAATCGCCCGCAGCGTTGAAAACAAATCCGTCAATTGTCGCAAGGGCGTGTCCAGCACCGGACAATCTTCGTCCAGCAAAATCCCAAGAAGCTGCGCCTTGCCGTCGAGAAACAACTCGGTGTCAAACGCAGCAGGCGCCGAAAGCCGCCGCAATGCCGCCTCAGCAACCTCACGCTCGGGACTTATAACCACATCAATCGGCATGTGATCGCGCCGGTACAGATCAGAGTAAATCGCTGTCAGATAGCTTTGAGCCCGCAGCCGCGCGATTTTGCGCGGCACATCAAACACTGAATGAGCTACCTGGCAGGTCACCATATTGACCTCATCAGAGTGCGTCGCAGCAATGATCATATCCGCATCGCGCGCCCCCGCCCGCTCAAGAATATCCGGATAACTCGCGTGTCCGGCAATACCCTGCACATCCAGTGCATCCGTGACGCGGCGCACAAGATCAGCATTGTAGTCGACGACCGTCACGTCATTGCGCTCACCAGACAGATGGCGTGCAATTTGCCAGCCCACCTGACCCGCTCCGCAGATGATAACCTTCATATCTGCCCCTCGGCCGACGTTGTGGCGATCTTGGTGACACGGTGTTGCCCCGCAATCAAGAGATCGCCTTGTACAATGAAACCGCTCATTTCAGCGCGCGCTGCCTGAATGGATCACGCGTCCTCTTCCGCGTCTTCGACGACAGTCGCAAACCGAGCCCCTGCGCGGTTCGACGTGACCACATTCAAGGACTTCAATTTACGGTGTAACGCCGAACGCTCCATGCCGACGAAACCTGCAGTACGGCTGATGTTGCCGCCGAACCGGTTGATCTGGGTAAGAAGATACTCCCGCTCGAACATCTCGCGCGCTTCCCGCAGAGGCAAGGTCGCTAGACTGCCCGAAAGCACAACGCGGTTCTCGTCGGTTTCTTCAACTTCATTGCTGGTTCCGGGAATTTCGGACGCAGAAATATCGCCCTTGTCAGACCCAAGGATCAGCACGCGCTCGATAACATTCTTCAACTGCCGAACATTTCCAGGCCACGAAATCGTCTGAAGCATTGCAATCGCATCGTCAGACAGCGCACGCAGTGGCATCCCTTGCGACTTGTTGAAACTCGCGATGAAGAAATTCGCCAATTCCGGGATATCCTCACGGCGCTCAGCAAGCGATGGCACATCAATCGGCACGACGTTCAGACGATGGAACAACTCTTGACGGAACGTGCCGTTTTCGACCTCACCCTCAAGGCTGCGCGTTGTCGACGAAATCACCCGCAAATCAACCCGCACCAAGTCACCGCCACCGACGCGCTGAAATTTTTGCTCGGTCAGGACTCGCAGGATCTTCGACTGCGTCCCAAGCGGCATATCCGCAATCTCATCAAAGAAGATGATACCGCCGTGCGCTTGCTCCAAAAGACCGGGCTCAATTCCACGGCCGGTGCCTTCACGGCCAAACAGAACTTCTTCCATCCGGTCGGGTTCGATCGAAGCCGAATTGACCGTCACAAACGGCCCCTCGGCGCGGTTGGAATTGGCATGAATGAACCGCGCTGCAATCTCTTTGCCAGCCCCCGCAGGCCCCGTCAGCATCACTCGTCCGTTGGACTTAGTGACCTTGTCCAACTGCGCTTTCAAAGTGCGATAAGACTGACTTGAGCCGACCATATCTGTGGTTGTGACGTCCTTGCGGCGCAGGTCAGTATTTTCACGTCTCAGACGTGATGTCTCCATTGCGCGCGTTACGACCACCATCAACTGATCGATATTAAAGGGCTTTTCGATGAAGTCGTATGCCCCCTGCTTGATCGCCGCGACGGCAATCTCGATGTTTCCATGACCCGAAATGATGATCACCGGCACATCCGGGTTGTCGCGCCGCACCGCTTTCAGGATATCAATCCCGTCCATCTCGCTGTCCTTCAGCCAGATATCGAGCACCATCAACGACGGTGCTTCCTTGTTCATTTCTGACATCGCCTCCTCCGATGTCCCCGCAAGCCGCGTCGTAAAGCCTTCGTCTTTCAGGATATCGGAAATCAACTCGCGAATATCACGCTCGTCATCCACTATGAGAATATCGCCCATCAATGCCTCCTTGATTTTATCATTCAGCGACCGCCAGGTCGCCGGCTTTTTCCTGCGCTGCCGAAAGCGGCAACACGATTTTTGCAGCCGCGCCGATCTGGCCCGACTGGTCCAACGAAGCCGCGTCAACCAATGCCAACGTGCCTCCATGTTCTTCGATAATCTTCTTCACAATCGGCAACCCAAGCCCGGTGCCTTTCTCGCGCGTCGTCGCATAAGGCTCAAACAAAAAGGAGCGATCGTCGGGAAGTCCGATACCGTTGTCGCTGATCGTGATATGAGCAGCTCCATCCCTGACCTCCATCTCCAGATGAACCCGCCCTTGAAATCCATCAGGGAAACCCTTCTTTTCTCCAAGCGTTTCAATTGCTTCACCGGCATTCTTAATAATGTTTGTCAATGCCTGCCCGATCATTGTCGAATCCAAATCGGCAAGGACCGGCGCGTCAGGAAGATCAGACGTCAAAGACACGCCTTCAATTGCGTCCTCCTGCAGCAACATGGCGTCCGCGACGAGTTTCCTCAGGTCATGGATCGACTTTTCAGGCTCCGGCATCCGCGCAAATTTCGAGAACTCATCCACAATCCGGCGCAGATCATTCGTCTGACGCACAATCACGTCGGTCAAATTCTCAAGCAGCGCCGCGTCTTCACCGGCGCTTGGGACGAACTTTCGACGAATACGTTCGGCCGACAGTTGTATTGGCGTCAACGGGTTCTTGATCTCATGCGCAATCCGACGCGCCACATCCCCCCAAGCCGCCATGCGCTGCGCGGTAACTAGATCGGTGACATCGTCAAAGGCGATCACGTATCCGGCGTCTTCGCTCTCGGTGGTACGTCGTTCGGCGATGCGGACAAGCAGCGTTTCAGCGACGCCCCTCCGTGATATGCGTACTTCTTCCTGTGCGGTTTCGCGGCCACTGGCGCGCAGCTCTTCCAGCAAAGACACAAACTCTGGCACAATCACATGCAAAGGCGCCTCAATTTCGGTGGGTGCGTCCGTGCGCAGGATGCGTTCCGCTGAACGGTTAATGAAGCTAACGCGCCCTTCCGCATCCAGCCCGATCACGCCTGCAGTCACTGACGAAAGCACGGAGTCAAACAGGCGGCGTCGCTCCTCAATCTGACGGTTCGTGTTTAGCAAAGCGTCGCGTTGTCCCTTCAGTTGACGTGTCATCTGGTTGAATAAGCGCCCCACCATGGCGATCTCATCTTCGCCCTGTTCCTCGGGAATCTGAACATCCAAATCACCCGCACCGACGCGCTGCGCCGCCCCTGCAAGCCGCCCGACGGGTCGCGATAATCGTTCTGCAAACCACAACCCCAGCCAGATTGCCGCCAGAATCAGAATCACCGCAAATCCAAGATACAAAAGGCCAAACTCAAAGACGACACGCCCGCGCTCGGCCTCAAGCTGCGTATAAAGTTGCGCTGTTTCCTCGGCTTCATCCAAAAGCCCAAGAATGCGGCCATCCACATCCCGGCTGACGTAAAGATAGCGGTCCGGGAACGCAGTAAGACGCAAAAGGGCGCGGAACTCGTTCGTCGCCAAATCCTCGATAATGACCGTCTGCCCATCCCGTGCCGATACTATGTCCAGGCTTGTTGGCTCCTCAAAGTCAAAAAGATACGATCGCTCGCCGCGGGTGCGGATATCGCCTGTACCATCAATGACAAAGGCCTCCCGCAAGCCTCTCTGGATTTGCCCCTGCCCTTGCCCAAGAAGCTGGCGCAACTCTGCATCAGACACAAAGACCGAGCGTGTCCGCGCCGCGTTCAGGAAGCGCGCCAAAACATTTGCGTCTTCACCAAGATCGCGCCTCTGATCTTCCTGATAGGCCTCCGCCGCCGCCAAGGATGCCCCCACTACGCCCCTAACCCGATCCGAAAACCAGCCCTCAAGGCCGATGTTGATCGTTAAACCGGCGAACACAGCGACTGTTACGGTTGGAATAAGCGCGATGATCGCGAACACGCCGGTCAGGCGCAGGTGCAGGCGAGAACCAGCCGATTTTGCGCGCCGCGCTGCTATCATCGTAGCGATCCGCGAAAAGACCAACGCCGCGACAAGCAGCACATAGACAAGGTCGACTAGCAAAACGAGCCGCAATGAAAGGGCCGAAGACGTGCGGTCTAGCGGCCCCAAAACCATGAAAGTCGCCAGCGCCAGGACCGGGCCCAAAACCACAACGCCAAGGGTCGCCGCATTTTGAACACGTCGCATCCGTCTGAGACGGATCAGTTTTTGCCAAGTTAATGCCCGTGCGCGCCCCGCCACCCGGACCCTCCATATAATGTGCCACGCTGAGTGGCGACCGCTCTATATTGGCGACGCTTTATCCACAGTTACGGATTGGCCACTCTCTGTTGCGGTTTTACATCAATTTGCGCCTCCGTGTCACGCG
>NZ_JBVCWP010000098.1:0-12819 GCF_057460485.1 Boseongicola sp. | reverse complement strand
ACGTGTCGTTCACGGTTGAGCTGATCGCACCTATCGCGATGGAAAACGGCCTGCGCTTTGCGATCCGCGAAGGCGGCCGCACTGTTGGGGCTGGTGTCGTCTCGAAGATCATCGATTAACAGTGAGATTGCCCGGCTTGTCCGGGCAGTTTGCTGGGTGAGGGACAGTTGATCCGATGGATCGACGAGACCTCACAACCTAAAGTCTGGGCACTATCTCCAGGGAAACAACTGTTCGATGTGGAGGCGATTAAGCTTCCACCTCTCAACGAAAGGATAAGACCATGGCAGCCGCCAGTCAGAACATCCGCATCCGGCTAAAGGCCTTCGATTACCGTGTGTTGGACGCCAGCACACAGGAAATCGTGAACACAGCCAAGCGCACAGGCGCTTCGGTTCGTGGCCCGATCCCGATGCCAAATAAAATCGAGAAATTCACGGTTCTCCGTGGTCCGCACGTCGATAAGAAGTCGCGCGACCAGTTCGAGATCCGTACGCACAAGCGTCTTCTCGACATCGTCGACCCCACACCACAGACCGTGGACGCGCTTATGAAGCTCGACCTCGCTGCTGGTGTGGACGTTCAAATTTCGGTCTAGGGAGGGCTCTATTATGTTGCGCTCTGGTGTGATCGCAAAGAAAGTCGGCATGACCCGGCTTTTCTTGGACGACGGTAAGCAGATTCCTGTGACCGTTCTCCAACTCGACAAGCTTCAGGTCGTCGCTAAGCGTACGGCTGAGACGGATGGCTATTCGGCTGTTCAGCTCGGCGCGGGCACAGCGAAGGTCAAGCGGACGTCTCAGGCCATGCGTGGGCATTTTGCCGCCGCAAAGGTTGAGCCAAAGCGGAAGATCGCGGAATTTCGGGTTGACCCGGAAAACCTGATCGACGTTGGCGAAGAGATTACTGCGAACCATTACTTTGAAGGCCAGTTCGTTGACGTGTCAGGCACGTCGATCGGTAAAGGCTTCCAAGGTGCGATGAAGCGTTGGAACTTTAAGGGCCTTCGCGCCACGCACGGTGTGTCTATTTCGCACCGTAGTCACGGTTCGACCGGTCAGTGTCAGGATCCGGGACGCGTCTTCAAAGGCAAGAAAATGGCTGGTCACATGGGCGCAGCCCGCGTGACGACGCAAAACCTTCAGGTTGTCCGTACGGACGCCGACCGTGGTCTGATCATGGTCAAAGGCGCTGTACCGGGATCGAAGGGTGGCTGGGTTACGATCAAGGACGCGATGAAGAAGCCGACTCCTGAGAACGTTATCCTGCCTGCCGCGCTGAAGTCCGCGTCTGCGGCCGCCGAGAAGGCTGCCGAGGAAGCTGCCGCCGCTGCTGCTGCGGAGGCTGAAGCCGCTGCTGCCGCTGCTGCAGAAGCAGAACAGGCCGCAATGGAAGCTGCTGCAGCCGACGAAGCGAAGACCGATGTAGTTGCTGAAGCAGAATCTGCGGAAGCTGAGAAGAAGGACGGTGAGGCATGAAACTCGACGTGATCAAACTGGACGGCAAGAAAGCCGGATCGGTCGATCTTGGCGACGAGATCTTCGGTCTTGAGCCACGGACCGACATTCTGCACCGTGTGGTCCGCTGGCAGCGCAACAATGCGCAGGCCGGTACCCACAAGGTAAAAACGCGGTCGGAAACAAGCTACTCCACAAAGAAGATCTATCGCCAGAAAGGCACCGGCGGCGCACGCCACGGTTCCCGGAACGCTCCGATTTTCCGCGGTGGCGGTATCTATAAGGGTCCGACCCCGCGCAGCCACGGCCACGAGTTGACAAAGAAGTTTCGTAAGCTTGGTCTTAAGCACGCGTTGTCTTCGAAAGCAGCAACCGGCAATCTGGTCATTCTGGACGAGGCATCCGCAAAGGACGCCAAGACCGGTGCATTGGCCAAACAGGTCAAAGACCTGGGCTGGAAGCGTGCGTTGATCATCGACGGTGCGACACTGGACGAAAACTTCGTCGTGGCGTCGCGCAACATCGACACAATCGATGTGCTGCCGACGATGGGCGCGAATGTCTATGATATCCTGAAGAGTGACACTTTGGTGATCACGAAAGCAGGGATCGAAGCGTTGGAGGCTCGACTAAAATGAGCATGAAGACCGAACATTATGACGTGATCCGCAAGCCGATCATCACAGAGAAAACCACCATGGCGTCCGAATATGGCGCGGTTGTTTTTGAAGTGGCGATCGACGCGAACAAACCGCAGATCAAAGAAGCCGTTGAAGGTCTCTTTGGTGTCAAGGTGAAGGCCGTGAACACGACAATCACCAAAGGCAAAACAAAGCGGTTCCGCGGCCAGCTGGGCAAACGGAAAGACGTCAAGAAGGCCTATGTGACGCTTGAAGAAGGCAACACAATAGA
Organism: Boseongicola sp.; assembly: GCF_057460485.1. Lineage (NCBI taxonomy): Bacteria > Pseudomonadati > Pseudomonadota > Alphaproteobacteria > Rhodobacterales > Paracoccaceae > Boseongicola > Boseongicola sp. The sequence continues at coordinate 10,450 of NZ_JBVCWP010000098.1, read as the reverse complement.
CGTTACCACAGGCCTTTGATAGAAGGCTTCGAATCGTCGGCCCCGGACCTCCGGGGCTGATGCATTTCTAAACCGGGACCGCCCTGCAAAGGGTATGGCCCAAAGCTAACGGAAGACAGAAAGCATGGCACTAAAGTCGTATAAGCCGACGACGCCAGGCCAGCGTGGGCTGGTTCTGATCGACCGTTCGGAGCTTTGGAAAGGCCGTCCTGTTAAGGCTCTCACTGAGGGACTTAGCAAGAAAGCAGGCCGGAACAACACCGGACGGATCACGATGCGTCGTCGTGGTGGGGGCGCCAAGCGTCTTTACCGTATTGTAGATTTCAAGCGGAACAAGCTTGGTATGGCCGCAATGGTCGAGCGGATCGAATATGATCCGAACCGCACTGCGTTTATCGCACTTGTTAAGTACGAAGACGGCGAGCAGGCGTATATCATTGCACCTCAGCGTTTGGCCGTTGGCGATCGGGTGATCGCGGGCGCCAAGGTTGACGTGAAGCCGGGCAACGCGATGCCGTTCTCGGGCATGCCGATCGGCACAATCGTACACAACATCGAGATGAAGCCAGGCAAAGGCGGCCAGATCGCCCGCGCAGCTGGAACATATGCTCAGTTTGTTGGTCGTGACGGTGGCTACGCGCAAATACGTCTGTCCTCGGGTGAGCTTCGTCTCGTTCGTCAGGAATGCATGGCGTCTGTCGGCGCGGTGTCAAACCCCGACAACTCGAACCAGAACTTGGGTAAGGCAGGTCGTAACCGCCACAAGGGCATCCGCCCATCTGTGCGTGGTGTTGTTATGAACCCGGTCGATCACCCGCATGGTGGTGGTGAAGGTCGTACGTCTGGTGGCCGTCACCCGGTCAGCCCCTGGGGCAAGCCGACAAAGGGTGCCCGCACCCGGAACAAAAACAAGGCGTCGTCGAAGCTTATCCTGCGTTCGCGTCACGCTAAGAAGAAGGGCCGTTAATCATGAGCCGTTCAGTATGGAAAGGCCCCTTCGTCGACAGCTATGTCCTGAAGAAGGCCGAAAAATCGCGTGAATCGGGTCGCAACGAGGTCATCAAGATCTGGTCGCGTCGCTCGACGATCCTGCCGCAATTCGTTGGTTTGACCTTTGGTGTCTACAACGGCCGCAAGCACATCCCGGTAAACGTTTCCGAGGATATGATCGGTCAAAAGTTTGGTGAATATTCGCCAACTCGCACCTACTACGGTCACGCCGCTGATAAAAAAGCGAAGAGGAAATAAGTCATGGGCAAGGAAAAGAATCCGCGCCGTGTGGCGGACAACGAAGCGATGGCAAAAACGCGCATGTTGCGCACGTCACCGCAGAAATTGAACCTCGTGGCGACGATGATCCGCGGTAAGAAAGTTGAAAAGGCCCTCTCGGACCTGACTTTCTCGAAAAAGCGGATTTCGGACGATGTGAAGAAGTGTCTTCAGTCGGCCATCGCAAACGCGGAAAACAACCACAACCTTGATGTGGACGAGCTGGTCGTGGCGGAAGCCTATGTCGGCAAGAACCTGACGATGAAGCGGGGACGTCCACGTGCCCGTGGCCGTTTTGGTCGCATCATCAAACCGTTCTCGGAACTGACAATCAAAGTCCGCCAAGTTGAGGAGCAAGCCTGATGGGTCATAAAGTAAACCCGATCGGCATGCGGCTTCAGGTCAATCGGACCTGGGATAGCCGTTGGTATGCTGACACGAAGGATTATGGAAATCTTCTGATGGAAGACATCCGTATCCGTGCATTCATCAAAGATGAGTGCAAGCAGGCTGGCATCAGCCGTGTGATCATCGAGCGTCCGCACAAGAAGTGCCGCGTTACGATTCACACAGCGCGTCCTGGCGTGATCATCGGCAAGAAAGGTGCAGACATTGAAGGTCTGCGTCGCAAGATTGCTTCGATGACTGACAGCGAGCTGCACCTGAACATCGTTGAAGTGCGTAAGCCCGAACTGGACGCTGCACTTGTGGCTGAAAGCATCGCGCAGCAGCTTGAGCGTCGTGTGTCTTTCCGTCGTGCCATGAAGCGGTCGGTCCAGAACGCAATGCGTATGGGCTCGCTTGGTATCCGCGTGAACGTTGCGGGTCGACTTGGCGGTGCGGAAATCGCTCGGACGGAATGGTATCGCGAAGGCCGCGTGCCGCTCCATACTCTGCGCGCTGACATCGATTATGCTCTTTGCGAAGCGAAGACTGCCTATGGCATCATCGGCATCAAGGTCTGGATCTTCAAAGGCGAAATTATGGAGCACGACCCTGCGGCTCGCGATCGTCGCCAGCAGGAGCTTCAAGACGGTCCCGCACCTCGTGGTGCCGGCGGCCGCCGCAATTAAGGAGCGATAAAAGATGCTGCAACCAAAGCGCACAAAATTCCGCAAGATGCACAAAGGCCGCATTCGTGGTGAGGCCAAGGGTGGATCAGATCTGACATTCGGGACGTATGGCCTTAAGGCCACCGAGCCTGAGCGTGTAACGGCACGTCAGATCGAAGCCGCGCGTCGTGCCATGACGCGTCACATGAAACGTCAAGGCCGTGTGTGGATCCGCATTTTCCCGGATACACCGGTGACCTCCAAGCCCGTCGAAGTTCGTATGGGTAAAGGTAAAGGTTCCGTGGACTTCTGGGCATGTAAAGTGAAGCCAGGTCGCGTGATGTTCGAGATCGACGGTGTCACTGACGCTGTGGCTCGCGAGGCTCTGCGTCTTGCCGCGATGAAATTGCCGGTGAAAACTCGGACAATTGTTCGCGAAGATTGGTAAGATCAATCTGCCGGGGCCGCGCAGTGAGTTCTAAGTGAATTCGCGGGCTGTTATCGGAATGAGATTTGAAAAGGGCGGTGCGAAAGCACTGCCCTTTTTCTTTCGGCAGCCTGATAGGGGCTTTACGCCAAGAAAACCCTCGAAATCTTCTGGGAAACTGTGACGTTCATCCGGCTGATTGGCGACGGTTTGGCCGCCCCAAATATCGAGGGGAGGACCGTTTTTTCTTTCCTCGTTGGCATCGCGCCTCGGTTGGCGTTGAGGGTGATGTGGAATGACAGTGCTCTCAAGCGAAGAGATGTCATCGCGTTCCTGTCGGGGCCGATTGGGTGGAATACCCGAGAAACCAAGCCTTTTGACCATGACTATTTTCACTAGGCGTTTTCGGCCACTATTTGGTGATGCCGTCAAAAGGAGCATCCTCAGTGCTTGCCCGAGCCATCTTCAGTGTCCTCGTCTTAGCAACCGCAGCGCAGGCGGGCGATATGATCAATGGCACAAACATCTACCCGCTCAATCTCCCGGTGATTGACCTTGAGAAGGGCACCTACAACACCTCCGATAACATGGGATGGCTTGAAATCGACGGCCCTCGCGTGCCGTAAGGCCAGGTGCGCTGTACGGGAGCCGGGCATAATTTCAACGACAGCACTTCCAACGTGACAGGGCTTTGTGTCTATGGCGAAGGTATCGACCGTTTCATTATGGAATACGCTGTCCAAAAAATGCCACGCCCAGTCAAATGGAAGATCACCGAGACGACGGGTCGCCACACCGGGCCAAGCGGGTGAGGGGACCGCGTCAAGTCGCGCTGCAGGCCGCACCGCGGCGGGTGACGATGTGGATGGGTTACCTCTCATTTCGGAAATAAGGGCGTGATGGTCGGCGGCATAATCTCACCCTGGTGACGGCCCGCAATTTCTTGCAGAATTTCCTACACTGCACTCGTCTCATTCGCGCTTTGCGCGTATGAGACGTTTATGACCCAAATCCGATCCCTATTTGTGACCCCGCTTTATCACGCCACGCTGCCAGAACATGGCGCACCCATTGATGCCGCTGAACTGGAGGCGTCATGCCTGTCTATCGCTGAAGATGACGAGGCAGGGCAGGACTGGTGCGAGGCCAACGATTTTCCCGGCTATACCAGCTACGCAAGCCTCACCGATCTTGGGTGGCGCTTTCCGATCTTTGCCGACCTGATCAAAGTGCTCGACGTGCATGTCGCGGCCTTTGTTGAGACACTCGACTTCGATCTGGGTGACCGGAAGATTGTGATGGAGGATATCTGGATCAACATCCTTCCCGAAGGTGGCATCCACACGGCCCACATTCATCCGCATTCGGTGATCAGCGGTACAACCTATGTCGCGATGCCCGAAGGAGCGAGTGCGATCAAATTTGAGGACCCGCGCCACGCCATGATGATGGCTGCGCCGCCGCGCAGGGCAGATGCGCGCGAAGGTTTGAAGGCCTTTGTCTACGTGGCACCGACTGTGGGTGATGTGCTGTTATGGGAAAGTTGGCTGCGGCACGAAGTGCCGATGAACATGGCCGAGGACGATCGGATCAGTGTGAGTTTCAATTATAAGTGGGACAGCTGACGCCCCACCTTCTTTTTGGAGCAAATCCTCTGGGGAGGTCTGGAGGAGCTAAGCCCCTCCATTGGATCGTGGTTAAAGGCCGTGAAAGCAAAGTCCTTAAGAGACCCAACCTTTGACTTTGCGCCAGACAGATTTCCCCTCAGGTACGTCAATGTCGGCACCGGCAACAACGTCGCTGCCTTTCAGTTCCGGCAGGCGCGCCCTCAAAATGCTGCTCGTCCGGCTGCACGGAGGCCTGCGCGGCCACCTCGGGTGTCATTTCCTCAAACACATCAAGCTTGGAGAGTGTCTCGAGGCCAGCTATTCCATCGCCATCAAGCCCATGAGATTCTTGAAACGTTTTCACGGCAGGGGCTGTTCTTGATCCGAAAACCCCGTCCGCCCCGATGCGAAGACCGACGTGAAGCTTTTTCACTGCAGCGCCGCGCGATCCTTTGCGCAAAAGTACCAATTGATGCAGACCCATAGCTGTAAATGTGTCGGGGCCCGCAATCCCGTCGATGGTCAGGCCGTTAGCAGATTGAAAATCACGCAAAGCTGTCTCGGTCCCGGGACCAAAATCACCGTCTGCGGTCACACCCAAACGTTCCCGAAGGCGCTTTACGGGCGCAGCCTCGAGGCCTTTTCTCAAAATAGATATTTTTATCCTTCGCTGTTTCAATGTGGCGAGTCTATCTGCATTTCAGTGGCCTGTGCATGGGAAGGTTGCGGTAACTTTCCCCCTTGCGAAATCGCCCTGAAAACAAGGGTTGCCAAGGGCGTATTCCCCGCCTATACGCCCCCTCTAATGTCCACTCCACCGGGAACAGGGTCACGCTTTGTAGCGGCTCTCCGGTGATGTTGAAAAAGGAAGATCGGCGATGGACGCCAATGAACTGCGGGATAAGACCCCCGACCAGCTCCGTGATGAGCTTGCAAACCTCAAGAAAGAGGCCTTCAACCTCCGGTTTCAGCAGGCCACTGGCCAGCTAGAAAACACTTCGCGTATGCGCATCGTGCGCCGGAGTGCGGCACGGGTAAAGACCATTTTGAACCAGAAAGCGGCGGCTGCCGCTTCGGAGGCGTAAGATATGCCAAAAAGAATCCTCACAGGCACCGTCACCAGCGACGCAAACGCGCAGACCATTACCGTTTCGGTCGAACGCCGTTTCACGCATCCGGTCATGAAGAAAACCATCCGTAAGTCCAAGAAATACCGGGCTCACGATGAGGCAAACACATTTAAGACGGGCGATATGGTCCGTATTCAGGAATGCGCGCCAAAGTCGAAGACGAAACGTTGGGAAGTGCTGGCTGAATAAGGCTGCACTGCTCTAATTTTAGCGAAACCCTGGGGCCAATGACTGCAAAGCGGTCCCACAGGTCGGGAGAAACCAAATGATCCAGATGCAGACCAACCTGGATGTTGCTGACAACAGCGGCGCTCGCCGTGTTCAGTGCATCAAGGTGTTGGGTGGTTCCAAGCGTAGATACGCATCCGTCGGCGACGTTATTGTTGTCTCGGTAAAGGAAGCCATTCCTCGTGGTCGTGTGAAAAAGGGGGACGTGCGTAAAGCCGTCGTCGTTCGCACCGCCAAACAAGTGCGCCGTGAAGATGGTACCGCTATCCGTTTTGATAGCAATGCCGCGGTAATCCTCAACAACAACAACGAGCCGATCGGCACCCGTATCTTCGGGCCAGTTGTTCGCGAGCTGCGCGCAAAGAACTTCATGAAAATCATCTCGCTCGCCCCGGAGGTGCTGTAAGATGGCTGCTAAGCTTAAATCCGGCGACAAAGTCGTCGTCCTTGCTGGCAAGGACAAAGGCAAAGAAGGCTCGATCACTTCTATTGATCCGAAGGCTGGTAAGGCCGTGGTTGATGGTGTGAACATGGCGATTCGCCATACCAAGCAATCTCAGACCGATCAGGGTGGGCGTAAGCCGATCGCCGTGCCGGTCCCGCTTTCGAACCTGTCGATGGTAGACAGCAACGGTAAAGCAACGCGCGTCGGCTTCAAAGTGGAAGACGGCAAGAAAGTGCGTTTCGCCAAGACCACGGGAGACGTGATCTGATGCTTGATACAGCAACATACACCCCGCGCCTTCTGGCTGCTTATCGCGAGACAATTCGTCCTGCGATGAAGGAAGAGTTCTCTTACAAGAACGACATGCAAATCCCGCGTTTAGACAAGATTGTTCTGAACATTGGTGCTGGCGCTGAATCGGTCAAAGACTCCAAGAAAGCCAAGTCGGCTCAGGAAGATCTGACCAAGATCGCCGGTCAACAGGCCGTCATCACGAAGGCAAAGAAATCCATCGCTGGTTTCCGCGTTCGCGAAGATATGCCGCTGGGGACCAAGGTCACGCTGCGCGGCGACCGCATGTACGACTTTCTTGATCGCCTGATCACCATCGCCATGCCTCGCATCCGTGACTTCCGCGGCGTGAAGGGCTCATCGTTCGATGGTCGTGGCAACTACGCCATGGGCATGAAAGAGCACATCGTTTTCCCGGAAATCGACTTTGATAAAGTCGACGAGGTCTGGGGACTGGATATCATCATCTGCACCAACGCCAATACGGATGCAGAAGCCAAGGCGCTGTTGAAGCATTTCAACATGCCGTTCAACAGCTGAGCCTGGGAGAGATTTACAGATGGCAAAGAAAGCAATGATCGAACGCGAAAAGAAGCGTCAAGCACTGGTGGACAAGTATGCCACTAAGCGTGCTGCGCTGAAAGTAATCGCGAACGACGATAGCAAGCCGATGGAAGAGCGTTTTAAAGCGCGCCTCAAGCTTGCGAAACTGCCGCGCAACAGTTCGGCTACACGTCTTCACAACCGATGTCAGCTGACGGGGCGTCCACACGCCTATTACCGTAAGCTGAAAATGTCGCGGATCGCGCTGCGTGATCTTGGCTCTGCAGGCCAAGTTCCCGGCATGGTCAAGTCAAGCTGGTAAGGGGGTATTAAAAAATGAACGATCCTCTTGGTGATATGCTGACGCGCATTCGAAATGCGCAGTTGCGTGGTAAATCCACAACCCAGACGCCGGCCTCCAAGCTGCGCAAATGGGTTCTTGAAGTGCTGGCGGACGAAGGTTACATCCGCGGCTTCGAAGAGACGACCGGTAAGGATGGCCATCCGGCTATCGACATCAGCCTGAAGTACTACGAAGGCACTCCGGTTATTCGCGACCTCAAGCGCGTGTCGACCCCTGGTCGTCGTGTGTACATGGGCGTCAAAGACATTCCATCGGTCCGTCAGGGTCTGGGCGTGTCAATCGTGTCAACGCCGCAGGGCGTGATGTCGGATCAAGCAGCACGGTCAGCCAATATCGGCGGCGAAGTGCTCTGTACGGTCTTCTGAGGAGGGAACCATGTCTCGAATTGGGAAAAAACCGGTAGAGCTGCCATCGGGTGTAGAAGCATCCGTGTCGGGTCAGACCGTCACTGTCAAAGGCCCGAAAGGCCAGCGACAGTTTACTGCAACAGACGATGTGTCGATTTCGGTCGACGGCAACGTCGTCAAAATCGAACCGCGCGGCAGCTCCAAGCGCGCCAAACAACAGTGGGGCATGAGCCGCACTATGGTTGGCAACCTGGTCACTGGCGTATCGAATGGCTTCAAGAAGGAGCTTGAGATCAGCGGTGTTGGTTACAGGGCTCAGATGCAGGGAAATATCCTGAAGCTGAACCTTGGTTACAGCCACGATGTGAACTTCGAAGTGCCCGAGGGTGTGACAGTCACAGCCCCGAAGCTGACGGAAATTACCGTTGAAGGCATTGATCAGCAACTCGTCGGCCAAGTCGCGGCTAATATCCGCGAATGGCGTGCGCCCGAGCCCTACAAGGGCAAGGGTATCAGGTACAAAGACGAATATATCTTCCGTAAGGAAGGTAAGAAGAAGTAAGGACCGGACACATGGCACTTTCCAAAAGAGAGCTGTTCCAGAAGCGCCGCATGCGCGTCCGGAACAAACTTCGCAAAGTGAACGCGGGGCGCGTGCGCCTTTCGGTTCATCGTTCCAACAAGAACATCAGCGTCCAGCTGATCGACGATTTGGCCGGCACAACGCTTGCTTCTGCTTCGTCGCTTGAGAAGGACCTTGGTGTTGTTGGCAAGAACAACATTGAAGCGGCAACCAAAGTCGGCACGGCCATCGCGGAGCGCGCCAAAAAGGCGGGCGTCGAAGAGGCTTATTTCGACCGCGGCGGCTTCCTGTTCCACGGTAAGGTGAAGGCTCTGGCCAATGCCGCGCGTGAAGCAGGCCTGAAGATATAAAGCGTTTGGGCGGGGTTAATCCCCTGCCCTAAGTTCTGTGTAGGCTGGGGTTTGCCCCGGCATGCCGATGACCGGGGCCTTTTGGCACTTCGGTTGGACCAAGTGGCGCCACGGCGCAAAGATGGAATGAGGAGGCCAGCATGGCCAGAGATGACAACCGGGGTGGCAATCGCCGCAACCAACGCGACGAGACCCCAGAATTCGCTGACCGCCTGGTCGCGATTAACCGCGTTTCCAAGACCGTTAAGGGTGGCAAGCGCTTTGGCTTCGCAGCTCTCGTCGTCGTCGGCGATCAGAAGGGCCGCGTTGGTTTCGGCAAGGGTAAAGCGAAAGAAGTGCCCGAGGCGATCCGCAAAGCCACTGAGCAAGCCAAGCGCCAGTTGATCCGCGTGCCTCTGCGCGAAGGTCGCACGTTGCATCACGACATTGACGGTCGCCACGGTGCGGGCCGCGTTGTGATGCGTTCGGCCCCGACCGGTACTGGTATCATTGCTGGTGGTCCGATGCGTGCTGTGTTCGAGATGCTCGGCATTCAGGACGTTGTCGCCAAATCGCTGGGTTCGCAGAACCCTTACAACATGATCCGCGCCACAATTAACGGCCTGACAAAGCAGTCGAGCCCGCGCTCGGTTGCTCAGCGCCGTAGTAAGAAAGTCGCTGATATCCTGCCAAAGCGTGATCAAGCGCCCGCGGCTGCAGCTGAGACCGAGGAGGCCTGAAGCACATGGCAAAAACAATCGTCATAAAGCAGATCGGGTCTCCGATCCGTCGCCCACAAGACCAGCGTGCTACGCTAATCGGTCTCGGTCTTAACAAGATGCACAAGACTCGCGAACTTGAGGACACACCGTCCGTTCGCGGTATGGTTAACAAGATCCCGCATCTGGTAGAGATTATAGAGGAGCGCGGCTAACGCCGAACTTTTCCAAAGTATTTGGGGCTCCGACCGAAAGGTCGGAGCCTTTTCCATTTGTTTTCCTGGGCAATTTGCGCGACTTTCCGACTTTGTCTCTGTTTTGCGGCGCCGTTCTGACGGCTGCCGCAAACGCCGGCGCCGACACCGTGGTGGCAAGTAACCTGCGTCAGACACGGGATGCGTCTCTCTGGCTTGCTCTGACTGGCGCGTGAGACAATCAGCGCGGGGCGCGGCTGGTTTCGCCAAAACGCATGATCCTGTTGTGTTCTGCGAATAGTTCGGGCCACTCTGCGCGAGACATTCAGACAAGAGCTGGCATATGCAGATATCCGAAATTGCAGACCTGGACCGGCATCCGATTGCGCACCCTGATTTCGGGGCCGCGTGTCACTCAAAACTGAACCGTGCTGGGGTTCTTGTCCTGTCTGACTTCATCCGACCTGGGGCGCTTGCAGCCATGCGGGCCGAGGCGGTTGCGGTCGCGGACAAAGCGTATTTCTGCACGCAACAGCATTCGGTTTATCTGACGCCTCCTGATGCGACTTTCCCGTCCGAACATCCCAAAAACTGCCTGGTGCAATCGTCGAAGGGCTGTATTTGCGACGACGAGATCGCGGCGGCCTCACCGATGCGGGCGCTTTACGACGCGGCTGTTTTCCGTGATTTTATCCGGTTTGTGACGGGGCAGGCGGAGCTGCATCCTTACGCGGACCCATTGTCGTCTATCAACATTCACTACGCAAACCGCGGACAGGAGCTTGGTTGGCATTTCGACAATTCGTCATTTGCTATTACGTTTTTGATCCAAAAGCCGGACGCAGGCAGTCGCTTTGAGTATATCCGAGATCTGCGCGACGCGGATTCAGGCGAGATGAATTTCGATGGTGTCGGTGCGCTT
>NZ_JBVCWP010000097.1:0-12922 GCF_057460485.1 Boseongicola sp. | reverse complement strand
GTAATCTCTGGCGCGCCCAAACGCGCCGTTGGATGCGCCACGCGCACATGTGCCGCCAACGCCAACTCAAGCCCATTACCCAAAGCAGCCCCGGTGATTGCCGCAACAACTGGTTTTTCCATCGCTTCGATATGGTCGCACAAATCGCCAAGCGACGGTGCCTCGGGCGCATCCGCCAAAGCCGAGCCTGCGTCGATCCCTGTGCCCATCGCAAAAGCACCATCGCGCCCCGCGATCACCACCGCGCGACAGGACGGATTTTCACCCGCCGCCTTAAATTGTTCGAAAAGCGAAAGTCGTACGCTGGGCGTCAGCGCGCCATGCGGGGGACTGTCGATGACAATAACGGCCACATCGCCGGACGCCGCCCGCCGAGAAGTGTCACTATCATCAATTGCGTCGGCTCGGCCCATATCGTTTTCTACGCCATGTGGGGCGAAACTCAAGCGCCGCGATACGCCAATCTAGGCTAATGTCAGACCGGAACGTTGTCCCACATGTCATCTTCGACATCTTCGCAGATGAGACGCACCTTCGCGGCTGTCTTTGGCACGGCAATCCGCACCACGTCCGGGGCCTCTAGCTTGCGCGTCAAAAGCGCTTTTGCATCTTCCGCCCGCGACGGATCAGCCAATACTGCATCCACAATCGCGGCCACATCGACGTCGTATCCATGCTCTGCACCAGCCTTGTTCAAGTATGGTGTGGTCTTGCTCATGAGAGCCTCCCTAATAAGGTTGCGACTTCGCGCTCGAAGTTCTTCTGAATAAGACAGTCATACCACGACGCGACTCAAGATGCGTTTACGACGGTCAAAAACGCGCACGCCTTTACCAAACGCCCTGTAATTGAGCGTCTTTTTTTGTCAGCTGCCTGCTTTCGGCTGCGCGCAGAACAAATCGTAAAGAACCTGCACCAAGGCAACCACACGCTCATCAGCAAGCGAATAGCGGACGATTCGCCCCTCTTTCTCAGAGTTCACCAACCCATCAGCCCGAAGCCGCGCAAGCTGTTGCGACACATACGCCTGCGCCAAGCCCAAAGCTTCTTCCAATTCGCCAACGCGTTTTGGCCCCTCAACCAACTGGCACAAAAGCAAAAGGCGCGCCGGATTGGACAAGGTGCGCAAATAAGCGGCAGCCTCTTCGGCGGATTGCGCCATCGCTGACTGTAAAAGTTCAGAATTATCCTTCATGGTACTTGAATCCGGTTCCAATTCGGCAACATATATCATAATACATATGTGTTGCTCTCGTGATTTAAAATATGCGGCAAAGGAGACAGGAATGAAACCTCTGGTCACATCGTTCTTTGACGACGCCACAAACACCATTTCCTACGTTGTGCGCGATCCCGAAGGCACGCAAGCGGCAATTATCGATAGCGTGCTTGACTTTGACTATGCGTCGGGGCGCACGGATACGGCGTCTGCCGACGCGATCATCGACTTTGTCAAAGCCGAAAACCTGACCGTCGCCTGGGTGCTGGAAACCCACGTCCACGCGGATCACCTAAGTGCAGCCCCCTATCTTCAGGAGAAACTGGGTGGCGATATCGGGATCGGCGCGAACATCACAAGCATTCAGGACACCTTCGGAAAACTCTTCAACGAAGGCACCGAATTTCAGCGTGACGGCAGTCAGTTTGACGCGCTTTTCAAGGACGGCGACAGTTTCCACATTGGCCAACTGCGCGGCGATGTTATGCACACGCCGGGACACACACCGGCCTGCATGACCTATGTCATTGGCGATGCCGCTTTCGTCGGAGACACGCTTTTCATGCCCGATTTCGGCACAGCGCGCTGTGATTTTCCGGGCGGTTCAGCGACGGACCTTTTTGACAGTGTGCAGCGCATCCTCGCCTTGCCGGAAGACACGCGCATCTTTGTTGGCCACGACTACAAGGCGCCAGGACGCGAAGAGTTTGCATGGGAATCCACTGTGGGCGAGCAAAAAGCTAAAAACGTCCACGTCGGCGGCGGCAAAGCCCGTGAAGACTTCGTTGAAATGCGCGAAATGCGCGATGCATCGCTTGGAATGCCAAAACTAATAGTACCATCGCTTCAGGTGAACATGCGCGCCGGCAATATGCCCGCGGCTGATGAAAAGGGGAACGTCTTCCTCAAAGTACCTGTAAACAAACTCTAATTACTGGAATTATAAAATGCCACAGGACTGGATATTTGGCCTCATCGGCGGGGCCATGATCGGAATTGCCGCCGCGGCCTACCTCTTGATAAATGGTCGGATCATGGGCGCATCCGGAATCATTGGAACTCTTGTTGACCGCTCCGCCCCGGAAAATGGCGCCGAGCGTCTCGCCTTTTTGACAGGCCTTGTCCTCATCCCCGGCGCTGTGGCCCTTGCCACCGGCACCGCGCAAACGCACCTGACTGGAAACTTCGCACTGATCGCAGTGGCAGGCCTTCTCGTCGGCCTTGGCACTCGCATCGCAAACGGTTGCACCTCGGGGCATGGCGTTTGCGGCATCTCGCGCCTTTCCTTGCGCGGCATCGTCGCAACCGTGTTTTACATTGGTGCGGGCGGCCTAACCGTCGTCGTCTTCCGTCACATGTTGGGGTGGGTCTGATGCGTCTAATCGCAGCGTTTTTCATCGGCGGCCTTTTTGGCGTCGGATTGCTGATCTCCGGCATGACCGACACCCGAAAAGTCATTGGTTGGCTTGATATTTTTGGCGACTGGGACCCAACGCTTGCCTTCGTCATGGGGGGCGCAATCATCCCCATGGCGATCGCATGGCAAATCGCTGCGCGCCGCGCGGCCCCTGCTTTAGGCGGCACGTTCCCAAGCCCGCCCGAACCCCGTCTTGGGCGAAATCTGGTCCTAGGCTCGGTTCTGTTCGGCATGGGCTGGGGGCTTGCCGGCCTTTGCCCCGGCCCCGCCATCGCATCAATCACATGGGGTGGAACCGGCGGAGCGGTCTTCCTTGTTGCGATGATCCTTGGCATGGTGGCCGCACCGCCCCTGAAGCGATCTCTGCAGGGGCGCCAGACCGCCTGAAGGAGACGCCCATGTCATATACGCGCCTTGACGAAAAAATGTCTGTCGCCCCACAGATTGTGCCCGATGACCTGCCCGACATTGTCACTCAGGGCTTCAAGGCTGTGATCTGCAACCGACCCGATAACGAGGTCCCCCTCGATCTGTCGTCCGAAGCCCTAAAGGCCGCCTGCGAAGCGGCCGGCCTTGCGTTTCACAACAATCCTCTCGCACCGGGTGGCCTTACAGGCGAAGCCGTCGCGTCCCAAGCTCATGTCATAGCGACGACAGACGGCCAGGTTCTCGCCTATTGCGCCTCTGGCACGCGGTCGGCCATCCTTTGGGCCTTCGCCAGCGCCGGACAGGGCGATCACACCGCAGCAGACATCGCCAAAGCGCTCGATACCGCAGGTTACGCCTTTCCCGGCATCGCCTCGCAACTTGAGCAATTCGCCGCACAGGCCCGTTAAGGCCCGGCAAATCCGGAAGGTCGGAAAGGTCCGGCAGATTGGGAAAGTCCGGCAAATCTACCTCCTGCCGTTGCTCGATATATCGGCAAGCCTGCCAAGTGCCTCGTCCCCCGTGAGCAGTGCAGAAAGCACCGCCCTGGACGACGCCTCGGCATCAAGCGAGGCCCCAAAGAACACGGATGATTGTGAGACGGGACTGGTTCCATCTGCGCCAGACCGGCCTCGTCCGCCGCCCGCGCCACATCGGCCATCCATTTGTCCAGCATATCGCTAACCACAACTGCATCGGTCCGCGTCGGTGCGCGTTCCTTCGCAGGCACCGATGTCACCTGCCCAAGCGCCAGGAGCTCAACCAACGGGCAAAAGACCGATATCAACAACCAAAAGCCCCACATCGCGCGCATCACGGGTCATCGTACAAGGCAGACCGTGCCGCCCTAAAGCCGCAACAACGTTTATCTGCTCCATCGTTGATTGGGTCACGGCCCGAACATCAGCCTGCAGCGCAAGCGCGCTGATCCGCCGCCCGCAGCACTTCCGCCCGCAAAAGCGCCTCAAACGCCCCCCCTTACTGGACACGGTGGTGCTAGTCGGCGCTCCAAAGGCGAGACCCGCGCCAACTCCGTCACTTTGAAGGCTCCCCATATCAGCTTCGAGAACACCTTAGCGCAATTTGATTACGGTTTGGTTGCCCTAGGTCGCTTTAACCTTGGCATCGGGCACAACGACGCGAAACGCCGCGCCGCCTTGCCCCGGCAGATAGACAATCGAACCGCCAAGACGCGTCATGACCTCACGACATATCGCCAAGCCAAGACCGGCGCCGCCTGCCGCATGATTGTCCGACACGCGGGCAAATTTCTCAAAAATCAGGGTTTGCGCATCCGTTGGAATACCCTTGCCGTTGTCCACGAAATCAACAACCCTTTGTCCTGCGGCCTGCCCCACTTTAATCGTCAACTTCGGAGATGGGTTTTCACAATATTTCAATGCGTTGGCGATCAGATTGATAAACACCTGTGCCAGACGATCACTGTCGGTAAACAGCAGCACATCTTCCCCATCGCCCGACCGTTCAATCGCGAAATGACGCGCTCCCGTCGCCACTTCCATCGCTGCCACCGCGCGATCCAAAACAGCGCCAAGCGTCTCCTCGTCCATATTCAGCGTCACTTGCCCATTCTCAAGCACGCTCAGGTCCAGAAGATCGTCCAAAAGCCGCGTCAGACGTTTTGTCTCGTCGTGAATGATCCGACTATACCGCAGGCGATCACCTGCCTCCATTGACGTATCCCCCATCAAAATCTCGCTGAACGAGCGAATCGACGTCATGGGGGTGCGCAACTCGTGACTGATCTGGCTTAGAAAGCCATCCTTTTGCACTGACAAAGCAAGCAACTTCTCGTTGGCCTCACGCAATTGCCGCGCCGTGCGTTCCTGCTCGGCGGATTTCGCTTCAAGCTGATTTGAGTACTCCAAAATCTGCTGCGCTTCATCGGCCACCCGGATCAGGTCTTCGACCGTAACCGACGCCCCGCCAGTGATCTGCGCTATCATCGCATGCGCAGTTGCAGCTCCGACAGACCCCGCCAACTCGCGCTCAAGCCGATCCATGAAATCCGGCGTCACATCCGGCAAATAACCTTGTTTTCCCTGTGTCGCCGCTTCGCTCTCGAAAATGCGCTGTGCAACACCGGGACCAATAATGCGCTGCGCCATCATCAACAGATCTTCCGCTTCGGCCGCCCTACCGGCCCACCCACGCGCCCGGTCCGAATAGCGGAAAATATTGACGAAAGTCGCACCCTGTAACCGCTCAAGCGGGCTAGGGAAGCTCATCAGAGAAAAGACACAAAACGCCAGCGTGTTCAGCGCCATAGACCACAACACCGAATGAACTAAAGGGTCTAACCCATCGATCCAGAACAAAGCATTGGGCCGCAGCATCGCAATGCCAAACGGTCCCTCCTGAAAGACCGACGCCGATAAAATCGCCCCGTCACCAAAGCTTGGCAAAAACGACGTCCAAATCCAAAGCACAAAACCCGTCACCAAACCCGCCGCCGCACCAATACGTGTGGCCCCGCGCCAGAAGATACCGCCAATGAGCGCAGGCAAAACCTGGCTTACTCCCACAAATGCGACAAGCCCGATGGACGCCAATGCGGCCCCCCCCCCCGACAGCCGAAAGTACAGAAATCCGAGGATCAAAATCCCCGCAATCGACGCGCGCCGCGAGAAGATCACCACATCGCGCACATCGCCCGACACTGTCGCGCCGCCGCTACGCGTGCTCAGCCAGATCGGCATTACGATATGGTTCGATACCATCGTCGCCAACGCAATCGAAGCCACAATGACCATCGATGTCGCCGACGAAAATCCGCCAAGAAAAGCCAGCGTCGCCAATGCGTTCTGATCGAAAGCTAAAGGCAATGTCAGCACAAACAAATCCGGATTTGACCCTTCTGGCATGACCGACAACCCCACAACAGCGATCGGGATCACAAAGAGGCTGATCAGGAATAAATAGACCGGAAACGCCCAGGCCGCGGTCGACAAATGCCGCTCG
Source organism: Boseongicola sp. (assembly GCF_057460485.1). Classification (NCBI taxonomy): domain Bacteria; kingdom Pseudomonadati; phylum Pseudomonadota; class Alphaproteobacteria; order Rhodobacterales; family Paracoccaceae; genus Boseongicola; species Boseongicola sp. The sequence continues at coordinate 6,878 of NZ_JBVCWP010000097.1, read as the reverse complement.
TGCTCGTTTTCGACGACCATGACCTGAAACATCCGTGGTAAGCAAATGAACGCCGCGGCCGACAGGAAAATCATCGTCATCCAACGGTCGGGCTGCAACGCCCAGACATCTATCGGCGAGGCATCAATCCGCGCCATCATATCGCTCGGGCCCGACCCAATCCAGAACACCGCAAAAATGCCAACCGCAAGAAGCGCGATCAGCTTGACTACCGCTTCGAGCGCAATCGCCATGACTATGCCGTGGTGACGTTCTTCGACATCCAGATTGCGCGTGCCGAACAGAATGGTGAAAACAGCCAGTCCGAACGCCACCCATAGCGCCACGACTGCAAGATCCTCAGGCGCGTTCGACTGCCCCCCCCTGAAGACAGCAAAACTCAACGTCACCGACTGCAATTGCAGCGCGATATAAGGCGTCGTCCCCGCCACCGCCAAAAGCGTCACCAGAACGCCCAGCATGTTTGATTTACCATACCGCGACGAGATCAAATCCGCGATCGACGTGATCCGCTGCGTCTTCCCGATCCGCACCAAACGCCGCAACAGCACCCACCACCCGACCATCACAAGCGTCGGCCCCAGATAGATCGTCGCAAACTCAAGGCCCGAGCGCGCCGCGTAGCCAACCGCCCCATAAAACGTCCAGGCCGTGCAATAGATCGACAATGAAAGCGTATAAACCAGCGGCGACCGCAACCACCCGCCCTGACCGCGCTCGGCGCGTTTATCCGCCCAAAACGCCACCGCAAAAAGTAACGCAACATACAGAACTGAAATCAGGGCGAGGGCGTTAAACGACAACACGGCTTAGCGCATGCCTCCGTCTTTTGACAACGTTGCCTCGGAGGTTTCTCTGGGCTCGCCAAAGGGGTCGAAGTCCGACAACCGTCGCGAGATTAGCCGCGTCGCGCCGATCAAAATCGCCCAAACGGAAAAGATGTACAAAATGCCGCCTGACGTCGTGGCGCGATCCGCCCAAAGCAACGGTAGTAATAGCAAAACAAGGCCGACAACCGGCATCAGGCGGGCCGCATCGCTTAACCGGCGGCGGCGATAGCTTTGTCGTTCCAGAAAGACCGGTTCGGGCGGACGGCTCACTTGCCAACCAATGCGCGCACAGTCGCAAGGACCTCGCCATTCGAGAAAGGCTTGGTCATAAAGCTACTCGCCCCAAGCTTTTCAGCCAGTTCGCGATCCTTCTTTTGCCCGCGCGCCGTCAACATCAACACCGGCAGCTCCTTAAATTCCGGATCCTCGCGCAAATCGTGCAAAATATCGTAGCCCGACCGGTTCGGAAGCATCACATCAAGCACAACCAGATCGGGACGCCGGGCGCGCACCGCATCCAGGGCCGTCAAACCATCCGAATGAGTATCAACGCGCCAGCCATCGCGCGAAAGGATAAACCGGATCGCCTCGATGATGTTCGGCTCGTCTTCGATCAGCAGAACACTCCTGCCCATGACTGACTCCTCCCTAAAGCCAGACAAAATCGTCTGAAACGACTATCCCTGATGGAACACGAAGTGTCAAAATATTGTTCGCAGACAGTCACATCACCCAAATTTAGGCGCAGGCTCCGAGACGTTCAGGATCGAAGGTTCGCGCCGCGCCGGGCAGTCCCGGATTGCGCAGACACGACACGACGTGCCGACCTGATAGGGCGCGTCCTCCTCGCCGACCGAGGCAAGAACCGGCATCAAAAGCATGGTGGACTCCACCACCGGAGGCCGCTCGAACCCTGCCACATAATCTGACGTCGCTATCGACCACGTCTGAAACCGCACGTCGTCCTGCCCAACCAGCGCTACATCAGTTCGCACCGGCGTCAACGGTCGGTGAAGCGCTTGAAACAACGGCCAGACGGCACATGCCGCCCCAAACCGCGGCGGCGCAAACCCGCGCACCGGTTTCCGAAACGCCAATGTTCCCGAACCGTCGCAAATCACCAGTCCGGGTGGAAAGCCCCCCTTAAAAAAGCGCGCCGGCAAAGTCGAAAGCCGTCGCATGGCGCGCGGTAAATCAGTCGAAAACCGCGCCGACAACCGCATCGGATCCCTCTCACCGGCAAGAACCGCCTCTTCAAACGGACCCACAGGCAACGCCCGCGCATCCGCGCGATAGCGTTCCAGGAACGCCGTGGCCAAAGCGCGCGCCGCAGAAGATGAAAACACGGACCCTGCCTGCGCCACGATATCACTCGCAGCGGTGTCATTGTCCGTTTCAAGCGCGTCGATCCGCCAATCCTGATCGCTTAACCATGCTTCAAGTTCGTCCAGCGGCAAAGACAACACCCGATCCGTGTCTCCTCCCACGTCAAGATAGCCGACCAAAGCTTCGGTCGCTTCCGCCAAACGCTGGCTGTCTTCGTAAATGTTGCGGTGAAAGCGCGCCTGCCACGCGGCTTCAATCTCGTCGCCGGTCGCCAGAATTCCGCTGGTCGACCGGATCGCCGTGACTGTCGACAAAACATTGTGCAGCGACGCCGACAAAAACGGATCATGCGTCAGCCGGTCATTCAAGGTTTCGACCAACCGCTCCAGTTCAGACACCCGGGCGTGCTGCTGCGTCACAAGCCGCGCCCATCCCGGAAACCGACCCGCGAAATCCTCGCTCCTTTCGATATCTGCACCCGGCTCCGCAAAGCCCCCGGCGACCGCGTCCAAAGCCTCGGTCAACGCCGCCCCCGCGCCCTCGCTCAAGGTCGCCGTGTTCACCCCAAGGGCGCCGGCCACATTGTTCAGTAACGCGCCGCCGATCTTGCGGCGATTATGCTCGATCAGGTTCAGATAACTGGGTGAAATACCGCATTCGCGGGCAAGTTCGGCCTGCCGCAACCCCTTATCAATCCGATATTGGCGGATACGAGAGCCTGTAAGGACGGGACGCGCCATGGCGAAAACCTCGAGTTTTCAACGACTTTCTGTGAGTGCGAGAGAATTTCTTTACAACTTTCTGCACTCGCGCGTTTATTTATTTACAGAATAATCGTTCAAGAGTCTAGGCTTACTATCTTTTTTTCATAACCCGACCGATAACATCCCTACCTTGTAAAAGGTCCGGCTGCGCGAGGAGGCGCTTGTAGACAACTACACAAGCCGGAAAACAAAGGGAGAGCTTTATGACAAAATCTAACTTTACCCGTCGTGGTGTGCTGAAAACTGGCGCACTCGCCGGTGCCGCAATGGCGACACCAACCATCTTCGACGGTTCCGTCTGGGCTGCCGGTCACACCGGCTTCACAAACGCCCCTGAAGGCGGTTCGGTTACACTTGGCTTCAACGTTCCACAGTCCGGTCCCTACGCAGACGAAGGCGCCGACGAATTGCGCGCCTACGAGCTTGCAGTCGAGCACCTGAACGGCGGCGGCGATGGCGGCATGATCAGCACCTTCTCGTCCAAAACGCTGGACGGCACGGGGATTAACGGCAAAAAAGTCGAGTACGTCACAGGCGACACTCAGACAAAATCTGACGCCGCTCGCGCATCTGCCAAGTCGATGATCGAAAAAGACGGCGCCATCATGATCACTGGTGGTTCGTCCTCTGGTGTTGCAATTGCTGTACAGGGTCTCTGTCAGGATGCTGGCGTTATCTTCATGGCTGGCCTCACACACTCGAACGACACCACTGGTAAGGATCGCAAGGCCAATGGTTTCCGCCACTTCTTCAACGGTTACATGTCCGGCGCCGCTCTGGCACCTGTGCTTGCTGCCCGTTACGGCACTGATCGTAAAGCCTATCACCTGACCGCGGACTATACGTGGGGCTGGACTCAGCAGGAATCGATTGCAAATGCGACCGAAGCCCAGGGCTGGGAAACTGTTAACAACGTTCTGACACCGCTGGCCTCGACGGACTTCTCGTCCTACATCGCTCCGGTTCTGAATTCGGGCGCAGATGTTCTGGTTTTGAACCACTACGGCGGTAACATGGTTAACTCGCTGACCAACGCAGTTCAATTCGGCCTGAAAGACAAGCAAGTCAACGGCAAGAACTTCGAAATCGTTGTTCCGCTCTATTCGCGCCTGATGGCACGTGGTGCTGGTGAAAACGTTAAGGGCATCCTTGGCTCTACCAACTGGCACTGGTCGCTGACCGACGAAGGCTCCAAAGCTTTTGTTAAGTCGTTCGGCACCAAGTACGGCTTCCCGCCAAGCCAGGCGGCTCACACCGTTTACTGCCAGACGCTGCTTTATGCAGACGCCGTCAACCGTGCCGGGTCGTTCAACCCATGCGCTGTCGGTGAAGCTCTTGAAGACTTCGAATTCTCGGGTCTGGGCAACGGCGACGTTCTGTACCGTGGCGCTGACCACCAGTGCTTCAAGGACGTCTTGGTTGTGCAGGGTAAAGAGAACCCAACATCCGAATTCGACGTTCTAGAAGTTGTCGAAGTTACGCCGCGCGCGCAGGTCGAGTATCCACCGAACCACCCGATGTTTGGCGGCGACGAAGCGTCTTTGGGCGAGTGTAACCCAGGCGCATAATAGCGCGATGAAAAGAAGGGGCCGCGCACGCATCGCGCGTCCCCACACTTTCGCCGCACAGGTCGGCGGATCTGCGATTTTCAAAATTTTAGGGTGGGGACATGGACGCCTTTATACTTCAGGTTCTGAACGGCCTCGACAAGGGGTCGGCCTATGCGCTGATCGCCCTCGGCCTGACTTTAATCTTCGGCACGCTCGGGGTGGTAAATTTTGCCCACGGCGCTTTGTTCATGCTCGGTTCGTTTTGCGCAGTGACGTTGCAACGGATTTTGTCGCTCAGCTACGAAACCATTGACGAAACCCAGCTTGACTTCCTCGGCAACCCGCTGAAGGTCAAATCCACCTATATCGAAAGTTGGCTAGGGAAGGATGTCGGTTTAGCCATAATCGACTGGTCTGTCCCGATCGCAATCTTGTTCGCGATCCCGGTGATGATCGCTATCGGCGTCATCATGGAGCGCGGCCTAATCAAGCACTTCTACAAGCGCCCCCATGCGGACCAAATCCTCGTGACGTTCGGCCTTGCAATCGTGATCCAGGAAGTCGTCAAGTATTACTACGGCGCCAATCCAATCCAAACACCGGCTCCCGACAGCCTCTCCAAAGCGCTCGACCTCGGTGTGATGATCGGATTTGATCCAAATGCAATCATCTACCCTTACTGGCGCCTGATATATTTCTTCTTCTCAATGACCGTCATCGCGGGTGTCTTCGCCTTCCTGCAGTTCACCACGTTTGGCATGGTGGTTCGTGCAGGCATGGCAGACCGTGAGACAGTCAGCATGCTGGGTATCAACATCGACAAACGCTTTACCATCATGTTTGGCATCGCAGCCGCCGTGGCTGGGCTTGCGGGCGTTATGTACACTCCTATCAATCCGCCGAATTATCACATGGGGATGGACTTCCTTGTCCTAAGCTTTGTTGTCGTCGTCGTCGGCGGAATGGGATCTCTTCCGGGCGCGGTGCTTGCGGGCTTTCTACTCGGTATTCTTGAAAGCTTTGCATCAACTGCTTGGGCCACAAGTTTGCTCCCCGGCATCAACCAGATCATCATCTACCTTGTCGCAATTATCGTTCTTTTGACCCGCCCGCGCGGATTGATGGGACGTAAAGGCGTGATGGAGGAATAAAACATGCTTGGCCTCAACTTCAGAGACAGATCACTATTCTTCATCGTCATTGCCTTGACCGTGCTGGCGCCGTTCATTCTGAACCCGTTTCCTTCCGAAAGCTCGCTGGCACAGTTTAATGCAGGCTACCCAGATCTGATGCAGCGGTTTGTTATCTTCGGGATCTTCGCGATCGGTTTCAACATCCTTTTCGGACTTACCGGGTACCTCTCGTTCGGTCACGCCGCGTTCCTGGGTGTTGGGTCCTACGCCGCCGTGTGGGTGTTTAAACTGTTCACCTACAATGTTCTTCCGGCAATCATTTTGGCAGTCGCTGTCGCCGGCCTCTTCTCGCTATTGATTGGCTATGTATCGCTGAGAAGATCGGGCATCTATTTCTCGATCCTGACTTTGGCTTTCGCACAGATGTCGTTCGCTCTGGCCTACTCCGTTCTGTCAAACCCCAAATTCAACCTAACCAACGGCGAAACCGGTCTCCAGGTCTACGCGGATGACCCGCAATGGCTGCACCGTGACAGTCTGCCGGATCTGCCGCACCTCTTCGGACTTTCGATGAGGTCAAACTATCAGCTCGATATCGGCGCTTGGACGTTCAATTTCAACGTGGGCTATTACCTCTGCGTCGTGATCATGCTTATCGTATTCTATATTGCGATCCGTTTGTTCCGATCACCCTTCGGGATGATGTTGCGGGCGATTAAATCGAACCAGCAAAGACTGAATTACACCGGTTTGAACTCGCGTCCCTATACACTTGCAGCATTTGTCATCTCGGGAATGTACGCCGGTCTCGCAGGTGGACTGATGGCCGCGATGGACCCGCTTGCAGGGGCAGAGCGCATGCAATGGACTGCCTCAGGTGAAGTCGTGCTGATGGTTATTCTTGGCGGTGCGGGTACGTTAATCGGACCAATCCTGGGCGCCGGTTTTATCAAATACTTCGAAAACATATTCTCGAAGATCAACGATCAGATCCTGCACCAGTGGTTCGCTTTCCTGCCCGACGGGCTCGAAGACTTCCTCGTCTTCATCATCCACCCGTTCATCGGCAAAGGCTGGCATCTCACATTGGGCATCTTGTTTATGCTTGTCGTGATCTTCCTGCCCGGTGGCCTCGTCGAAGGCGGACAACGTCTTGGCAAACTCTTCGGTCGCCGTAAAAAGACTGAAGATGCTGCCAAAGACGCTGCCAATACACCTGCGGAATAAGGAGAGACCAAATGGGAATTCTTGAAGTCAAAGGTGTAAACAAGCGCT
>NZ_JBVCWP010000096.1:0-13041 GCF_057460485.1 Boseongicola sp. | reverse complement strand
GGATCGCCACAACGGGGTCTTTCCCAAGGAAGGCAAACAGGATGCCACCTGCGATCATTGTGGCGATGACCGCGATGGGTGGCGTCAGGTAGGCCCACTTCCTGGAGGGCGTCGGGCGTTTTTCCAGACGAACCATCATGCGCCCTCCGCTTCGTGGATATGGGCAACTTCCATGCCGTGTGCGCCGCCCATCATCAAACCAATTTCTTCGATTGTAAGGCCCTGGGCAGGCCGTGGCTCGCTGAGGCGACCTTCGTTGAGGGCGGCAAACCGGTTCGAGATTTCCATAAGCTCATCGAGATCCTGACTGATGCAAACGACAGCAGCGCCACCTGCCGCCAGATCAAGTATCGCCTGCCGGATCGAAGCCGCAGCACTTGCGTCAACGCCCCAGGTCGGCTGGTTCACCACAAGGATATCCGGATCTTGTAGAATTTCACGTCCGATAACGAATTTTTGCAGATTTCCGCCCGAAAGCGCGCGCGCGGCATTTGCAGATGATGGCGTGCGAACATCGTAGTCAGCGATGACTTTCTCGGCAAAACTGCGGGCTTTGGACCAATCGATGAAGCCGTTTTTCACCATACCCATGCGCACCCAACCCGACAGGGCCGCGTTTTCCACAAGGCTCATGTCAGGAGCGGCGGCGTGACCAAGGCGTTCTTCCGGGGCGGCCAGCACGCCCAATTCGCGGCGCTGGTTCGGGCCGAGGTGGCCGATGGCCTGGCCCTTTAACTGGACAGCGTCTGAGGTGGTTAATAGCTCGCCCGAAAGCGCGCCAAGAAGTTCATCCTGGCCGTTGCCCGCCACCCCGCCAATTCCAAGGACTTCGCCTTCGCGGACATCGAACGAAACATCTTTCAAGGATGTTCCGAAAGGGTTCGGCGATTTCACAGACAGATTTTTCAGCGTCAGCAGCACGTCTCCAAGCGCGTGTCGGGTAGAGGTTGGCGTTTTCAGTTCCGTGCCGACCATCATCTCGGCCAACTCGCGCGCGGACTTGTCGCGGGGATCGCACGACCCAACAACTTTACCCAACCGCAGAATGGTCGCTCCATCGCAAAGAGAGCGGATCTCCTCGAGTTTGTGACTAATATAGAGGATTGAGGTGCCTTCTGCCTGCAGCTTGCGCAGCGTCTCGAACAGAATATCGACCTCTTGCGGAGTGAGGACAGACGTCGGCTCGTCCATGATCAAAAGCTTAGGGTCCTGTAAAAGACAGCGAATGATCTCAACCCTTTGGCGTTCACCCGCGGAGAGATCACCCACCAATCGCGTCGGATCAAGCGGCAGGCCGTAGGTCTCGGAGACCTCGCGGATGCTGGCAGCCAGCTCCCGCATTGGCGGCGGGTTTTCCATACCAAGCGCGACGTTTTCCGCCACATCAAGTGCTTCGAACAACGAAAAGTGCTGAAACACCATCGCGACGCCAGTGGAACGGGCCTCGTGTGGGCTGCCTGGTGTATAGCTGTCGCCGTTGAAAGTCATCTGGCCCTCGTCGGGCTTAACCAGGCCGTAAACCATCTTAACCAGGGTCGACTTTCCTGCGCCGTTTTCGCCCAAAAGCGCGTGAACCTCGCCTTTTCCAACCGTGAAAGAGACGTCATCGTTTGCGACAACACCTGGATAGGCCTTGCGTAGACCCTGAACGGACAAAAGAGCCGTCACGCGCGCTTACCGATCATCTGTATCCCCTTTTCCCCTGTATTCAGGATGTTCGTCGCCACCCCAAGTGCAATCGCTTGCGGGTGTTTGCCCAAGGCAGGATCCCCGATGGGGCAATCCATGCGGTCAATTTGGGCGGTTGAGTGCCCCAAAACCCGCAATCTAGACTGGAACCGCGCGCGTTTGGTGGCCGATCCGATAAGCCCAAGACGCCCAAAGGCCCCTCCAAGAATGCGGTGGCACAGTTCAAGATCAAGCGCATGGCTGTAGGTCAAAACAAGGTGCTCTGCATGGGACGGGGCAAGCGAGGCAAGATCGGTCGGATTTTCGGCAATCAGAGTCTTTACCCCGTGCGGGATATCAGCTGGGAACCGGTCGTGGGCGCTGTCGATCCAGACCAAACCAAGGTCAGGCAAGGGGCCCAAAACCGAAACGATCGCGCGCCCGACATGGCCCGCGCCCCAAACCCAGATAGCGCGGTTCGGGCGGGTCAGCGGCTCGACCATCCACCCGGATACGACGCCCGCACGCGGCGCGATGCCTTTGGCCCGATGGTCTGCCAAAATACGCTGCACAGAGAGCGGCATTTCGGTTGTTGTGCCGGGCAATGGTCGCGCAATCATGTCACTAATAAGAGCATTCAGCCGGTTTTCGTCCCAGATTTCGGTCAAGACAGAGACCGCGCCACCGCAGCATTGGCCCAGCGATGGGCCAAGTGGCTTTCGGTCCATTCGATCAGTGCCGGCGGCCAGCGCCTCGCGCGCCGTCTTTATGGCCTCGAATTCCAAAGCGCCGCCGCCGATGGTGCCTTCGACGGTGTTCGCTGTCACAAGCATAGACGCCCCCACCTCGCGGGGAACAGAGCCTTGCGTTGAGGCGACGACCACGCGGGCGACCGGTGCAAGGCGGCGGATATCGCCTGGCGAGAATGTCATGAGCGCACCCTCTCGACCGCTTCAATGATGTGCTCGGCCGTTGCGGGGGCCTCAAGATCGGGGTAGGTTTCGCCACAGGCAGCAACCGCGTCTGAAAGTGCCAGAAAAGCCGAAATACCAAGCATCAGCGGCGGCTCGCCCACCGCTTTCGAGCGATAGATCGTCTCCTCACGGTTTTCGCCCTCCCAAAGCCCAACATTGAATATGTCCGGACGATCCGAGCACGCGGGGATCTTATAAGTCGACGGCGCGTGCGTGCGCAGCCGGCCCTTGTTATCCCAGATAAGTTCCTCGGTGGTGAGCCAGCCCGCACCCTGTACATAGCCGCCTTCTACTTGCCCGATGTCCAGAGCGGGGTTCAAAGACGCGCCGGCATCATGCAGGATATCGGCCCGCAAAATCCGGTTTTCCCCCGTAAGAGTGTCTATAACGACTTCGGTCATGGCAGCCCCATAAGCGAAATAGAAGAACGGGCGACCTTCGCCTTTGATGCGGTCCCACACGATTTTTGGGGTCTTATAGAATCCGGTGGCCGATAGGCTGACGCGGTTCATGTAGGCATCGCTGATGACGTCCTCAAAGGGCAGACTTTCACTGCAGACATGCACCATGCCATTCTCAAACCGCACGTTAGCGACATCCGTTTGGGCACGTTGCGCCACGAATTCAGCCAAACGGTCCCGAATCTTATCGCAGGCGACCTTTACCGCCATTCCGTTCAGATCTGAGCCGGACGACGCGGCGGTGGCCGAGGTATTTGGCACTTTTCCAGTATCTGTCGCAGTGATTTTGACCCTTGAAACATCAACGCCAAATCGCGCTGCCGCGACCTGAGCGACTTTCTGGAACAAACCCTGCCCCATCTCGGTGCCGCCATGGTTCAAGTGGATCGAGCCGTCCTGATAGACGTGCACCAATGCCCCGGCTTGATTGAGATGCGTCAGGGTAAAACTGATCCCGAACTTGACCGGGCTGAAAGCGATCCCCTTTTTAAGGGTCGGGTTCTTCGCATTCCATTCGGAAATCGCGGCTTTTCGCCCTTTATAGTCACTGGTTTCGATAAGCTGCGCGGTCAACTCGTGCAGAATGAAGTCTTCGACCGGCATGTGATAGGGCGTCGTCTGCACGGCGAGGTCTTCGGCGTTGGGAGAATGCTCTCCGCCAATGCGTTTGCCGGTTCCGGCGCCCGTGGGCGCGGCGGCGCGGTAGTAGTTCAGGCGACGCACGTCGATCGGGTCTCGGCCCACGGCATGGGCGACATGGTCAAGAACACGCTCGATCCCCAGCATACCTTGTGGTCCACCAAACCCGCGAAACGCGGTGCCCGATTGGGTGTTTGTCTTCAGCCGGTGCGATTCAATGCGCATATTCGGGATATGATAGGCATTGTCTGCATGAAGCATGGCGCGGTCAGCAACCGGCAACGACAAATCCATCGACCAGCCGCAGCGGCAGAGTTGAAGGAAATCGATGCCCGAAATACGCCCCTCGGCGTCGTGGCCTACCCGGTAGTCAATGCGGAAATCGTGGCGTTTACCGGTGATCATCATATCGTCGTCGCGGTCGTAGCGCATCGTGCAGGGCCGCCCCGTCAACGCAGCGGCGACTGCGCAAGAAACGGCTAAGTGGTTGCCTTGGCTTTCTTTTCCACCAAAACCTCCGCCCATCCGACGTATTTCACAACGCACGGCATTCATGGGTTTGCCCAGCGCTTCGGCTACTTTGTGCTGGATTTCTGTCGGGTGCTGGGTCGACGAATAGACCACCATATCACCGCCCTCCTGCGGCAAAGCGGCGGCGGCCTGACCCTCGAGATAGAAGTGTTCCTGCGCGCCGATGTCGATTGAGCCCTCTAAGGATTGCACGGCAGAGGCGATTGCGTTTTCCGCGTCGCCTTTTTCGTAAATGCGAGGTCCATCCTCAAAATGCGACTTGGCGTCGATTGCCTCGTCTATGGTGAGGATCGGCGGAAGGGCTTCGATCTCGATTTTGCCCAGCCTCGCAGCCTTTCGGGCGGCAAGATGGCTGGTCGCGATCACAAGGAAAATAGGTTGTCCGACAAAGTGGACCGTATCGACCGCCAGAAGAGGTTCCGGGCTTGGAGAAGGGGAGACGTCGTTGTGGAAGGGCAGATCGTCCGCCGTGAGGACCGCGACCACACCGGAAGCCGCGCGGACAGCCGCAAGATCGACCGAAGACATGCGGCCATGCGCGATGTGCGAAACGCCAAACGCCAGGTGCAATGCGCCCTTTGGCAAGGGGATGTCATCGACGTAACGCGCCTGCCCTGTCACATGAAGTGCGGCGGCATCGTGCGGGAGGGATTTTGCGACACTCATGGCGAAACCTCCAGAACTGAGACGGTTTGGCCAGAAAGTTCATGGAGATATCTGAGCAAAAGGTTTTGCGCGGTCCTGAGGCGATATTCCGCACTCGCGCGCATGTCGCTTAATGGTGAGAAATCGTCACTAAAGATGGGCAAAACAGCGCGAACAGTGTCTTCTGACAGCGATTGACCGAGAAGAGCTGCTTCGACATTGGCGGCACGCTTTGGAACCCCTGCCATGCCTCCGAATGCGATCCGGGCCGCTGTGATCACGTCGTTCTCAATAGTGAGATTGAAGCAACCGCAGACAGCGGAAATGTCCTGATCAAAGCGCTTGGACAACTTGTAGCACCGCAGATTGGGCGCGGCACTAGGGATCGTTACGGCTTCGACAAACTCCCCTGGCGTGCGGTCCTGCTTGCCGTACTCAATGAAGAAGTCCTCGATGCGAATGGAGCGTTGCGCGCTGCCTTTGCGTAAATGAAGCGTCGCATCCAGGGCGATGAGGGCCGGTGGATTGTCTCCGATGGGCGAGCCGTTTGCGATGTTGCCGCCGATCGTCGCGGCCTGACGGACTTGTTCGGATCCGTAGCGGCGTACCATTTCGGCATAAGAAGGATGATGTTCGCGCAATATCGGCATGAGATCGGCCATCGTGACCCCGGCGCCTATCCGAATAGTTGTATCTTCGACTTCGATCTTTTGAAGATCGCGGCAACGGTTCAGGAAAGCGATATCGCCAAGGTCGCGAAGCTGTTTGGTTATCCAGAGACCGACGTCAGTGGCGCCAGCGATCAATGTGCCATCGGGGTGCGCTTCGTACCAGTCGGCCAGCGCATCCGTGGTTTCCGGCGCGAAGCCAAGCGGGGCGGCGTCAACGGGTGTGTCGCGCATCCAGGTCGGAACCGGCGCATCTGCGGACGCTTCGGCTGCGCGCACAATTGGGGCGTATCCAGTGCAACGACAAAGGTTTCCCGCGAGCACATCGTCGTGGTCCGTGCGACCCTGAAGATGCCCCACGGCCATCGAGACGACAAAACCCGGCGTGCAAAACCCGCATTGACTGCCGTGCTTTTCAATCATGGCCTGCTGGACCGGATGCAGGGTGCCGTCGGAACCCGCGATTCCTTCAACGGTGCGCACCGCTTTGCCGTGCAGTTGCGGAACGAACAGAATACAGGCGTTGAGGGCGCGCGCACCGTCGTCTCCGGTGACCATGACAGTGCAGGCACCACAATCGCCCTCGTTGCAACCTTCTTTCGTTCCGGTCAGCCCGCGTTCCTCGCGCAGCCAATCCAGAAGCGAAGTGGTCGGCGGAACATCCACCTCAACCGTTTCCCCGTTCAGAGAAAACTTAATCGTCATTTGAAATCCAGCCGCCTTACCCAAAGATCAAAAGGTATTTGCGCGCCGTCGATGCGGCGTAGAGAGCACGCGCTTTTAGTCTTATGCCCATTGAGACCGCCGCAGCGCATATTTTGCAAGCAAAAGCTGCACTGGCACATTATTCTAGTTGGACGTTGGCCCGATTAGTTTATCTTTTGGATGGGTGGATATCCTGCCGCCCGTGTCCACCATGGAGATTTTCAATGAACCGTATGACTGCGAAGGACTTCGATCAGGAACTTTTAGACCTCTATGACTTTTACGCCCACGGCAAGATAACCAAGCGCCAATTTTTAGACCGCGCCGGTACATACGCGATTGGCGGACTGACGGCGACGGCGTTGCTTGGAATGCTGAGCCCAGATTATGCGCTGGCCGAGCAGGTTTCGTTCAATGACCCCGAGATTGTGCCAGAGTATATTACCTACCCATCGCCAGGCGGCACGGGCGATGTGCGCGGCTATTTGGTGAAACCGGCGGATGCGCCCGCGAAACTGCCTGCGGTACTCGTTATCCACGAGAACCGTGGACTGAACCCTTATATCGAGGACGTGGCACGTCGGGTAGCGAAGGCAGGCTTCCTGGCACTGGCACCGGATGGTCTGACGTCGGTTGGCGGGTATCCGGGCAATGATGCCGAAGGACGGGACCTGCAGCGGACGGTCGACGGGACGCAGTTGATGAACGACTTCTTCAACGGCTTCGAACACCTGCTGAACCGAGATGATTCCACCGGCAAGGTCGGTGCGGTCGGGTTTTGTTATGGTGGCGGCGTTTGCAACGCGCTGGCGGTGGCCTTCCCTGAGATGGGAGCATCGGCGCCTTATTACGGGCGGCAGGCGTCCGTTGAGGACGTGCCTAAAATTCAGGCGCCGCTTTTGCTGCACTACGGGGAATTGGACGAGCGCATCAATGCAGGCTGGCCAGATTATGAGGCCGCGCTGAAGGCAAACAGCAAGAACTACGAGGCACATATCTATCCAAACGCCAACCACGGGTTTCACAACGATTCGACTCCGCGTTACGACGAAGCGATGGCGGGGTTATCCTGGGATCGCACCATCGGCTGGTTCACTCAGCACCTGACCTGAGCCACACGTTTGCAAAGACGCCTCGTCCAGTCGGCGAGGCGTTTTTTGGCACAAGTGGTCACTTCGATCTTTCGCTGGGCGTCACGGATTCTTAAGGTGGCTCCATGAGCACCCAACCCCGATTCATTCATCTTCGCCTCCATACAGAATACTCGCTTCTTGAAGGAGCGATGCGTCTGAAAAAGCTGCCCGGGCTTTGCGACAAGGCCGGAATGCCCGCTGTGGCAGTGACTGATACGAACAACATGTTCGCGGCGTTGGAGTTTTCTGTGTCGGCACTTGGCGCGGGCATCCAGCCGATTGTCGGATGTCAGGTTGATCTGGCCTACGTGACCCCTGCCACGGGGGAAAAGCCTGTGCGCCCAGCGCCGATTGTTTTGCTAGCGCAAACGCGGGCCGGATATGAGTGTCTTATGAAGCTAAATTCGGCTTTGTATCTGCGTGAAGCGGATTGGCCACATGTGACGCTGGACGATTTGGCCGAGTATTCCGAAGGGTTAATTTGTCTGACTGGCGGGCCGGACGGGCCTGTCGGGCGTTTGCTGCGCGCAGGGCAACAGCCGAAAGCCGAGGCTTTGATGACCCGGTTGGCCGCAACGTTTGGCGACAGGCTATATGTGGAGTTACAGCGACACCCGACGGAAACCGGGCAAGCACCGGAAGCCGAGAAGCTGACCGAAGCGCCTCAGATCGCGATGGCCTATGCAATGAATTTGCCGATTGTCGCGACCAATGACGTCTATTTCTTAGATCAGAAGATGTACGCGGCGCATGACGCGCTGATCTGTATTGCCGACGGCGCATATGTTGATCAGCAAGCCCCCCGCCGTCGCCTGACGCCGCAACACTATTTCAAGACACCCGCCGAGATGGCGACGTTGTTCGCCGACCTGCCTGAGGCATTGGAGAACACCGTTGAGATTGCGAGGCGCTGTGGTTTTGCCGTCGAGAAACACGATCCGATCCTGCCGAAATTCGCCGATAATGAAATTGAAGAACTCCGTCGCCAGTCGTTTGCCGGGTTGAAAGATCGTCTTGCAGTGATCGAGGCAGTGGCGCCGGTTGAAGAGTATGAAAAGCGGCTGGAGTTTGAGCTTGGGATCATCGAGGGGATGGGCTTCCCCGGTTATTTTCTGATCGTTGCCGATTTCATCAAATGGGCGAAAGATCAACACATTCCGGTGGGTCCGGGCCGGGGGTCGGGTGCGGGTTCATTGGTCGCCTATGCGCTAACGATCACCGACCTTGATCCCTTACGGTATTCGCTGCTGTTTGAGCGGTTTCTGAACCCCGAGCGTGTCTCGATGCCGGATTTTGACATCGACTTCTGTATGGAACGCCGCGAAGAGGTGATCCGTTATGTGCAGGAGAAATATGGCCGCGACAAGGTAGGGCAGATCATCACCTTTGGTGCGCTTTTGTCGAAGGCCGCTGTGCGCGACGTGGGCCGCGTATTGCAGATGCCTTACGGGCAGGTTGATCGGCTGTCCAAGCTGATCCCGGTTGAAGGTGTGAAGCCAGTTTCGATTGAGAAGGCCTTGGCCGACGAGCCGCGTCTGCGCGAAGAGGCGAAGGCCGAGGAGATCGTCGCGCGGCTGTTGGATTATGGCCAGCAGGTTGAAGGGCTATTGCGAAATGCCTCGACCCACGCGGCAGGCGTAGTGATTGGCGACCGGCCCTTGGATCAACTGGTGCCGCTTTACCGCGATCCACGGTCCGAAATGCCGGCAACACAGTTCAATATGAAGTGGGTCGAGCAGGCCGGTTTGGTCAAGTTTGACTTTCTCGGGCTGAAGACGCTGACGGTCATTCAAAACGCGATTGATCAAATTCTTGCCAGTGGCCGAACACTGGATGTCGCGGCGGATGGCACGAGACTTTATGAGCCGGACTCCGGGACCGAGAACGATATTGGCATGATCCCGCTGGATGATGAAAAGAGCTACGAGCTTTACGCCAAGGCGCGCACGGTTGCGGTTTTTCAGGTGGAAAGCTCGGGGATGATGGATGCGCTTCGGCGCATGCGGCCCACCTGTATCGAGGACATCGTGGCGCTTGTAGCGCTCTATCGCCCCGGACCGATGGAGAACATCCCGCAGTATTGCGACGTGAAGAACGCCCGCGCCGAACGCGAGCGGCTGCATCCGTCGATTGATCACATTCTGGACGAGACCCAAGGCATCATCGTTTATCAGGAACAGGTGATGCAGATCGCGCAGGAGATGGCGGGATATACGCTCGGAGGCGCGGACTTGTTGCGGCGCGCCATGGGCAAGAAAATTCAGGAAGCAATGGACGCTGAGCGTCCAAAATTCCTTGAGGGGTCAGCCAAAAATGGCGTCGATAAAAAGAAGGCGATGGAGGTCTGGAACCTTCTCGATAAGTTCGCCAACTACGGCTTCAACAAATCCCACGCTGCCGCCTATGCGGTCGTCAGTTATCAAACAGCTTGGCTGAAGGCGAACCATCCTGTCGAATTCATGGCGGGTGTGATGAATTGCGATCTGCATCTGACCGAAAAGCTTGATGTTTACGCCAACGAGGTGCGGCGCGGGCTTAAGATTGAGATCATCCCGCCCTGTGTGAACCGCAGCCAGGCGACGTTTACGGTGGGCGAACAGAAGCTGGTCTACGCGCTTGGGGCGCTGAAGAACGTTGGCGTCGAGGCGATGCGGTTGATCGTCGGCGCACGCGGCGACAAGCCGTTTGTAAATGTCTTCGACCTTGCACGGCGTGTGGAATTAAAACGGGTGGGCAAGCGGCCTTTGGAGATGCTTGCGCGCGCCGGCGCTTTTGATCAGCTGGACCCGAACCGGCGGCGGATATTCCAGTCTTTGGACCCCTTGGCGGCCTATTCGGCGGCTGTTCATGAGCAACGTGCCAGCGCTCAGGTATCACTGTTTGGGGAAGCTGGCGATGACCTACCCGAGCCGCGCCTGTCGCCCGTCGACGACTGGTTGCCGAACGAGCGGTTGGTCGAGGAGCAGACTGCAATCGGGTTTTATTTGTCTGGGCACCCCCTGGATGACTATGCGCCGGCGCTGAGGCGCAAAGGATTGATAACCCTTGCCGACTTGCAAGCGAAGGCCGAGGCCGAAGGTGCCGCCATCGCGCGGGTTGGGGTGGTTATTTCGGCCTTGCAAGAACGAAAATCCGGGCGCGGCACACGTTTTTTCCGGATGAACATCTCAGACCCGACCGGGCAGGTATCGGGCATGGCCTTGTTCCCCGATGACTTCGAGACGATGCGCAAAGTCTTCGAGCAGACCACGCAGGTCGTGATGACCCTTGAGGCGCGCTTTAACGAGGGTCAGTTCGACCCAATTGCCCGGTCTGCGGCCCCAATTGACGGAATTGTGGACGCCGCCACGGCCGGTCTGAACGTGATGATCGACGACGAAGTTGCCGTGCCCATGGTGCAATCGGTTCTGGAGCGGTTCAAGGACGATAAATCGATCCGATCCCGGGGCGAGATTATCCTGACGGCGCTTTCTGTGCCGTTGCCGGGCGCGCCGCAGGATGTCTCGGTGTCGATCGGGGATGGCTGGCCGGTTTCGGCTCAGATCAAGGGCGCACTGAAGTCGTTGCCGGGCGTCGTTCTGATCGAGGACATCTGATCTGTAAAAATTTCGTTTGATGCGGGCTGTTTGACACAACACGCGTAGTGGCGCGATCTGTCCCAGGTACTCACAAAGAAAACCCCGCGATCTGATGATCACGGGGTCAGTATGCTTGCTTCGGGATGAAGCCTTCCTTGGGGGAATGAGCCTATGCTAGCACCGCAGGCATTCGTTCGCCTTGAGTTAGATCAAAGTTATCATCGCGGCGTACGGGCTAGACATTCAAGTATCAACTTCAAGGAAATATCGTATGGAATTGAATCTGGCACACGATGCCCTGTCCGCCAGTGCAATCGGTCTCGGTATCTACCTACTCGGACATCCACTCATATTGAAAGGGCAGTCAAAGTTAGTGCGAGGGGTCGTAATCTGGGCGGCACTCGTATTAACTCTACGGGCTCTCAGTTATGCCTTTTTGCCCTAACCCTATGGCTTGAAAAAGATTATGATTGACACGACCAGCAATAGATCCCAGTTAAATCATTGTTTTGTCAAATATATTTAAATTACACAACTTGATCCAAAGCGATAGTCTCACTTCATTGTTCTTGCTGCATGGTCATTGCTTCACTAACTGTAACGCAAGGAAGAAGGCTATCCAATTTAATGTGGAGGAACGACATGGCTAAACAGGAACAAGAACGTGACTGGTCAGAGATTATATCTGAGGTTCGCACCAAGGCAAAATCTGAGATTGATGAACTTGTGGAAGAGATGAAGCCAAGGGTTCAGCAACTTGTAAAGAAGGTCAGAGATGCCAACTTTCACGACGAAGCTGAAGAACTGCTAACTAAGCTACGTCAAATGGCCAATGAGTTCTCACACAATGAGGATGGCCCTTCTAAATCAAAGACTAAGAACCAAAGTGCAAAACGTCAGGAAACAGTGAGCTATCTAGACGATGATGGTAAGCCTTGGAAGCGTGCTAAGAATGGTTGGACGGACGCACAGAAGAAGAAATACAAAGCCAACTTGAAAAACCATACCATGTAAAGGAAACCTCCTTGTCTGTGTACCATATGGGGGCTGATGCAAAAAAGGGTCTCTTGGTTACTCTATCCTTTAAGGAAATAGCTGTAACGCTAAGAAAGCCAACGAGGAGAAATGACATGGCAGTCGACCGAAAGCATCTAGAAAAGAACTGGGCAGAAGCACTCAAAATCTTGGAGAGCATGAAGGAAGAAGAGCTGATTGTCCTTATCGAAGAAGCTCAGTTGGTCCGAGCTCGTAAGGAAGCTGAGAGAGTAAAAAACGCTAGAAGCATTCTGAAAGAGAAGGCCAAAGAGCTTGGCGTATCGATTGAGGAGTTGTTCGGCGGATCTAAGTCCAAGAGTACAGGCATAAAGCGTTCAAATAGGGTTGCCTACTTGGACGATGATGGCAAACCATGGAAGCGAGCTAAGGCTGGTTGGACCGAAGCACAGAAGAAGAAGTACAAAACCAATTTGAGGGACCACACTTTGTAGTTCGAAGCCTATTTTGGGTTAGTGGGATGAAACCCAACGAGGGAGTTATCGCAACTCACCCTTCGATATTGCCCAAGAGGACCTGGGCGCGACGCTTGCTCCAGCCGTAAAGACCATTCCCTTTATCGTCCCCGGCATTTATCGACAGATCAGGGTCGTCACGCGGAACTAGACCCAGAACTCATAGGTCCCGCAAGGTCGAAGGTCTGACGTCTGAACTTCCAATCATTAGCCGTTTAATCAACGCGTAGCCACGCGTTGAGTCAATTACTCAATCACACTTTAAAGGTCGGTCAAAAATCTGTATCGACGCCTGCCGTTGTATCATGGATAACAAAACTGCCGACGGGCAGTAGGAATTTGATATTCATGTATTTTTTATAATGTTTTGGCGCCCAAGAGATGCACCAAAGTCCATGTTCCCGCTTGCCTGAAAAGGTCTGATGTCGCCTTTGTCCGGAGGCTGTGTGAAAACTGGACATTTCCGGATTTGCACAGGAAGGAGTTCTCAAAAAGCATTGAGGGATCGGCTTTCTTGGGAAAGTATTTTCC
>NZ_JBVCWP010000095.1:0-13085 GCF_057460485.1 Boseongicola sp. | reverse complement strand
GTCAACCACTTTTACAGTGCTTTTTATGCCCCAGTCCGGTGAACAGCAGTTTCTTGGGGGGTATCTGCCAGCCTAATCCTTGACCCCGGTGGCGATTTGACGCGTCATAAGGCCATACTTCGCGATCGTCTTTAAGAGCACTGTCAGGTGCCGATGAGATGAAGTTTTTGGCACGAGCGTTGGCAACCAAAAATGACGCGAAGAAACGATAACTTGAGGGACATAAAATGCCAGTCAAACCACCAATCACCCATTTGCCGATCCGCATCGCTGAGACCGGGTTTTATAAGGGGTTTACCAAAGACGTCACGATCACATCGAAGTTTGCAGTCGGGGCGTTAATTCTTTGGGCAATCGCGTTTCCCGATCAAGCAGCCTCTGTGTTGGGCCAGCTTAACAATATCATTTTGGCGACCTTCAGCTTTTGGTACGTCTATGTGATGGCGTTCTTCGTTATCCTTTGTTTCGTGTTGGCGCTGTGGCCCGCCGCAGGAAAATTGCGATTAGGACTTGAGGACGACAGGCCCGAATTCTCTAATTTTTCATGGTTTTCGATGATGTTCGGTGCGGGTATTGGTATCGGCATGCTGACGTTTGCGACGGCAGAACCGATGTACCATTTCGCCAAGAATCCCAGCACGATCATGGGGCTGACCGAGGGCAGTACGGCGGGCAACGTGCGTGACGCCTACATCTGGTCTTTCACCCATTGGGGGCTGGCCGCTTGGGCATCCTATGCCATCGTAGGCCTGGCTTTGGGTTACTTTTCGTATCGTCGCGGCTTGCCACTGACTATCCGGTCAGCGCTGACCCCGATCTTTGGTAAATCCTTGTCGGGTCCAGTTGGCCATGCCGTGGACGTGGTCGCGGTTGTTGCCACGGTGCTCGGTGTTGCTCAAACCCTCGGCTTTGGAGTCGAGCAATTCGTCTCGGGACTGACACGGATTGGCTTTGGTGATTGGCTGCAAACAACAGCTGCTGACGGAACGACATCGTCATCCACCATGGGCATTGTCGTGGCTTTGGTTGTCATTATGGGCGCCTCGACCCTTTCGGCGCTGTCTGGCGTCGGCAAGGGCATCAAGTGGTTGTCGAATATCAACATGGGCCTGAGCTTCTTCGTACTAGCCTTTTTCCTGATCTTCGGGTCGACCTTTTTCGGACTGACGGCGCTTATCGTGGGTATTTGGGATTATCTGATTTCCATTCCCGGTAATATCTTGACGGTTTGGAGCAAGGACGGAACCGAAACCGGTGATGCACTCGCCGGTTGGCAGGGTGGCTGGACCATCTTCTATTGGGCCTGGTGGATCGCGTTCGCGCCGTTCGTTGGCGTGTTCCTTGCACGGATTTCGAAGGGCCGCACCATTCGCGAGTATGTCTTGGGAGCGATGATTATTCCTGCGCTCATGTGTTTTGTCTGGTTTGCACTTGTCGGCGGCACGGCCATCGATCTTGAGCTGTCAGGTGAGGCCGCAGGCGCAATCACTGGCGCAGGTCAAGCCGACCAATTGTTCGCGATGCTGGCGGTTATCCTAAGCCCGGCCTTGGCTTACCTGATGTCCGTTGTGGTCGTGATCTTGCTGCTCACATATCTCGTGACATCGGCGGATAGTGCAGTGCTGATCATTAACACAATCAACGCTGGGGGCGACGAAGGCCCGAAAGCGCGCCCACATATCTTGTTCTGGGGCGCGGCATTGGCATTTGTTGTTGGCGGTTTGATCATCGCCGGAGGTCTGGGTGCAATTCAGACAGCCATGGTGATCGGCGCGCTGCCATTCAGTCTTGTTATGGTGTTGATGGGGCTGTCGTTGATCAAGGCGATCTGGCGCGACAGTATGCGGCTGAAGCATGGTCTGCCGACGACGCATGCTGAGGGTGTGCCCGCCGAATAGGCCTTTGTACTCAACTTTCTGGGGCCCCGGTGTTTACCCACCGGGGCCCTTTTGGATTAATAAGATGGCGCGCGCCGCTGCACGTATCACCGCTTGCTCACTTCGACTTTCTTCCTGAGCCGGATCATGGGCCGTTATAAGCTTAAGCGTGCTTTCACGGTGTCATCCCTGAGCGCCTTGGTTTGGGGAACCGTCCGCCGGTCCAGCATCCCTATTTGATATCACAATCCAGTAAGAAATTTATGTGACCGTCTCAGTGCGCAAAGTACGCTCTAGACAATTGATCCAGTTATCTCGCGCCAGCTTTGCAAGAAGGGATTGGTCATACCCATGCTTTCCAAGAGCCGAAAGAAAGCTAGGAACACCCGTCACATCGCCAATTAATTTCGGAACAATACAACCGTCAAAGTCCGACCCCAGGCCGACATGATTTTCGCCCAGATGTTCGATCAGATAGTCCATCTGCCTGAACAGTGGCTCCCAGCCCATATCATTTGCCGCGGTGCCGTTCTCGTTGATGTAGAAGGTCGCGTAGTTGAAGCCGACCATGCCGCCCGTTTCGCGGATTTGTGCCAATTGGCGGTCTGTAAGGTTACGCGGGGTTTCACACAAGGCGTAGGCGTTTGAATGGGTGGCCACCAAGGGCGAGGTGCTGATCTTAGCGACATCGTTGAAACCCGCGTCGTTCAAATGCGACAGGTCAATAACCATGCCAAGCTCGTTGCAAAGCCGTATGAGGTCCTTGCCTTTTTCGGTCAAGCCGTTGCCGATGTCCGGAGAACCGGGGAACTTCATCGGCACACCTTCGCCAAAAATTGTCGGTCGGCTCCAAACCGGCCCAAGCGAACGTAAGCCCATCTCATAAAACAAATAAAGCGCGTCAAGATCAGGGCCGATGGCCTCGGCGCCCTCCATATGCATGACGCCAGCGATGATGTCATCTGACATGGCGTTGCGAACGTCCGAGGCTGTCCGGCACACTTTAAAGTCATTGGGGGCGACGCGTTCCATCCAATGCAACAGACCCGCCATGGTCATCGCCATGGGCTGAGCTTCACCGTGGTTCATTTGCGGCGGCGTCGGCAGGTCATAGGGCGGGCTTGACATCAGTGTGGCGAAATCTGGCGGTGGGCCACCGGAAATCGGCGGCACGAATATCGCGAACAGTCCTCCAGCAAATCCGGCCTGTTTCATGCGCGCCAAATCAAGGTGACCGTTGCCTGTGCGACCAAGCCAGACTTCCTCGCGCCGGGCCGCTGTGAACATCAACCGTAGGAGAAAATCATTATGTCCGTCGAAAAATGGAGTGCGTTCTGTCACGGTTTAGCCTCGTCTAAAAGATGTTTTTGCGCGTCGCAGCGCGCTCTGGTTTGCGTCAAAAGCGATGAGGACTCTTCGTCTATGATGCCGAGCGCATCAAACTGTGCGACAATATTTTCCAAATACTCAAGGCTCGTACCCAGAATCCCAACACCGTTTATAAGACAGTTTATTTGCTCATCCCGGCTAATTTCACCGCATATCTGCTCTGCTTGATGATCGGCCGTAAAGGTAAGGACCTTTCGCTGCTGATCCCCCGTATCGGCAGTTACAAAAGTCGGAATATAGGTTGGGGCGACCAATTCCCGGCGCCAAAGAATTTCGGTTTCGACGTCGACGATGTCTTGGGGAATTCGAAATGCCAACCCGTCGCAGCCATCGCCATGATCAAGGGCTGCCATTAGGCCTGGCACTTCGCGGTTTCCGCGCCCTCCGTAGATTTCTTTAAGTATGAATCGCCGTGAATAGTCCGCCACCTTGGCCCGACGAACCTCGGAAAACTTGAAAGCGGGATCCCACATCAGCGACCCATAGGCAAAAACCCAAAGGTCTTCATCAGGGTGGTCTTTCAGAGCCTCGAGGCGGCTTTGTTCACGCTCATCATCTGTGTGAAGAAACTCACCAACCCATTCCAGTTCGGGGTGTTTCTCCAAAATAGACTCAACACGAAACGTCCGAAAAAACGACGTCAACGGATCGGTGATCTTGTCACGCAATTCCGGATGATGGCGGAAGGGGTCTTCCTCAGGCTTCATCTGCGGGTCTCATTTCAATCGTGTTTCCGCTCAGTGCTGCAGGAGCCACGTTACACAGGCTCTTCCATTCTGTCTCTGTGCATTCGTCCAATGTCATCTCTAGGAGGTGCTCCAAACTTGGGGCCGTTCAATCCTGAAGACTGCGAGCCTCCAAATTAAGAGGCCCCGCGTCGCCCTAATCAACGCGGTGTGCTGATTAATTGGGGGGAGGTCATGCGGATTTAACGTCAATGCCAGCGCCGTAGACCGCAAAACCGGTGCCTCTTGATGACTGTACTTTTGTTGGCCTCGGTTCGAGGAATTGCATGACTTCAGGCTTCTCAACTCGCGTTCCAACCAGAACTCAGACCAGTGCAATCCTACACATTTTCCTATTTGCGGCGTTGTTTTGGGTCATGTTGAGTGCTGTATTCGTTCGATAGCTTGATTTTGATCAAGGTTGCCCGCTCTCTTTCAGGGATGCTCAACCGAAGTGAGCGGGTTTTGTCCTTTTGCTGGTGACAACACTGTGGAGATGAGTTCGCTGGTGAACTTTTACCCTATCGCCGCGGGCAGGGCGCAAGACTATGAGGGGATAAGACTTGAAAAACCGAAGAACCATTACGCTGCCCACAGGCACGGTTCCAGGACCCGCACCTAAAATCAGGGACGTGCCTTTGCCTGGGCAATCGCCAAAGGCCGCCAGAGAAGACAATGATGCTCCGGCGCGCGTTGCAAAGATCCTGAGCAGTGAAGGTTATCTGCAGGCCGATGAGGACGTGGCTTTTCTTCGGTCAGACAATATGCGTGGTGTGCGACTGCAGCTTGATTTCATGAAAGCCGAACATGGGCTCGAAGCCCATGATGTGAAGCATACGATCGTTGTGTTTGGCAGCACCCGTATTCCCGAGCCAATTGCCGCGCGCACACGGCTCGAGAAGGCCCGTAGCAGGTTGGTCACGGACCCTGAAGACCCCGAATTGGTACGGGAGGTGAAAATCGCGGAGCGCGTTCTGCTGCGCGCTCCATATTATACTATTGCCCGGGAGTTTGGCGCTGCGGTCGGCAGTATAAAAGAGGCCCGCGACGGCGGTCAGATCGCAATGATGACAGGCGGTGGACCCGGTATGATGGAGGCGGCGAACCGGGGCGCGTTTAATGCAGGGGCAAAGTCCATCGGCCTGAACATTACTCTGCCAAATGAGCAGTTTCCCAATCCGTATCTAACACCGGGGCTTTGTTTTCGGTTTCACTACTTTGCTCTGCGCAAAATGCATTTTCTGAGCCGCGCGCGGGCCCTCGTCGCCTTCCCAGGTGGCTATGGAACTTTGGATGAACTGTTCGAGACTCTCACACTAGTGCAGACTCGAAAAATTGCGCCTTTGCCGATTATATTGGTCGGACGCGAGTTCTGGTCTCGTGCAATTGATTTTCCGTTTCTCGTCGAAGAGGGGGTCATCGACCCCGAAGACGAGGATCTCTTTTGCTTTGCCGAAACGGCTGATGAAATCCTGAAGATCATTGCTGATTGGTACGCGCAAGCCGGGCAACCGCTCATCGATTCCCCGGAAGACCTCTGACCACTTACACCGATATGACAACAGGAGAGCCCAATGAAGCTATCTTTTCACGGCGCTGCCAGAAACGTCACCGGCTCCTGCCATCTTCTTGAAGCAGGAGGACTACGGATATTGATCGATTGTGGGGCGTTCCAAGGAACACATCACGCGGATGAGGAAAATTCTGGTGATTTCGGCTTCAATCCTGCAGAGATCGATATCTTGCTTCTCACCCATGCGCATTTGGATCATTGCGGCCGTATTCCGCTGCTTGTGAAACGTGGCTTTACCGGCAGCATCATAACAACTGCAGCAACCCGTGATCTGGCCAAGCTGATCATGTTGGATTCTGCAAATATCCATGAGGAAGATGCGTCAAGAGCGTCTCGGCGAAATCGGCGCTCTGGCGGCGAAACGATCTCGCCGCTTTACGGTCAGATCGATGTTCTGTCTGCTTTGGATTATTTTGGACCAAATATCAGGTATAATGAAGAGCTTGCGTTGAATGATGCTGTGAAGGTCCGTTTCATCAACGCTGGTCATATCTTGGGTTCAGCTTCAATTGTAGTGGCGGCTACGGAAGATGGAACCACGCGCCGAATTTTGTTCTCCGGCGATCTTGGCAGCCCGGGGCATGCACTGTTGTCAGATTTTACACCGCCACCAGAGTGTGACTACGTCGTAATGGAGACGACTTACGGTGATAGGGTGCACAAAAACTTGGAAACCTCAGTTGCCGAACTCGTAGACGCGATAGAAAGCACGATCGCGAAGGGCGGGAATGTCGTTATCCCTACCTTCGCAATGGAGCGGACTCAAGAGATCCTATACCATCTTAAAAAGGCGATTGAGGGGGGTGATCTACCTGCATCCTTGACGGTCTTTCTCGATAGCCCGATGGCAATCTCAGCGACCGAGATATTCAGGCGCCATTCCGAGGGCTTCAGTGTGGAACTTCGTGACAATATGCGAGCGGGAAAACATCCGTTTGACCTGCCGGGACTTCGTTTCACCCGACAGTCTGCAGATTCAATTGCGATCAACCGCATCAGAGGAGGTGCGATCATTATGGCGGGGTCCGGAATGTGCACCGGTGGCCGTATCAGACATCATCTTAAACACAATATTTGGCGTTCAGAGAGCAGTATTGTCTTTGTTGGCTTTGCCGCGCAGGGAACGCTGGCGCGCCAGATCGTCGATGGGGCAAAGCATGTCCGCATCTACGGAGAAAAAATTCAGGTAAAGGCGCAAATCTATACAATCAACGGATTTTCCGCACATGCCGACCAGCTTGAGTTGCTGGATTGGGTGTCTCACACGGGAAAACCCAAAACAGTTTTCCTGGTTCACGGGGACTACGACAAAGGAATGCCCGACATGAAAGAGGCACTGCAAAAAAAAGGGTTGTCGGTCGAGTGTCCGGCTCTTCATGACGAAGTTGGTCTGGCTTGAGCGGTTTTCATAAGAACCTGTTTTAGGGCAGGCGGGCTGGTTACCGATCGGGTGGCTAAAGTGCACTCGAACGTATGCTATTGCGACGAGGGAAGCGCGCCATGCTCCGGTTTCGCTCTAAGCTAAGTCTTTAGAACTTCTCCGCGGCGCTCCAAGCTGACCGGTGGCGTTTGGCTGCTACCTTTGGCTGCGGGCGTGATAAGAAGATCCCAAGAGGAAGTTGAGAAGGTGCTGACTGCTGGTCGTCGGTAAATCCTGGGCCCTACCGTGATGGCTCAGGCGCCCGCGACAGAATTGCGAGCGAGATAAAGGGCCGCCAGGCCGGGAGTCGCGATCTCAATGTACTCTGCCTCCGGGATGTTGACGCCTAGGCGCTCGTGAAGCGCGACGACAAGGTTCAGTATGTCCATGGAATCAAGTCCAAGGTCGTCCTGAATGTGATCGTCGTCGCCGACTGTGGCAGAATCAATATCTGGAGCGACACGTGTGAGTTCTTCGAGGAAGATAGCTCGGAAGTCCGTCTCAGTCATAGCTCCTCCGGGAGTTGCAAAAGCGTTTCAAAGGTGGTGATGAAGTGGGCGATCTGGCGGCCATCGGCGACCCGATGGTCTGCCGAGACGGAAATCGTCACGACGCGTCGTGGCACCACGGTCCCGTCAACTATCCAGGGCCTTGTTTGGGGTGCCCCGAGGCCGACGAGCGCAACCTGTGGGGGAAAGATGACGCCAAGCATCATTTCGGAACCGGTCTCGCCCAAAGCTGAGATCGTGAGCGTTCCTTCGGTCATTTCGGAGCTTCTGAGCCGTCCGGCACGTGCGCGGGTCACAAGGTCGCGCATCCCCGCCATCGTCTCGTCCAGCGTCATCGCAGGGGCATTCATCAGAGCCGGGGCCACGAGCCCGCCACCTCTGAGCGCCACAGCGATGCCTGGATTGACCGTATCCGACAGATGGAACCCATCGGCGGAGTAATGACCGTTTAGAACCTTTACCTTTTTTACCGCAAGCGCGACTGCCCGGACAAAAAGCGCACCGAGCAGGAGACGCTCTGCCGGGGTCCTATCTTCGTTGCGCGCGGTCAGCCAATCGACTGCAGGCTGAATATCGATGGTGTGCGACAGGTAGACATGTGGGATCGTCTGCTTGGAGCGGGTCATCGCAGCGGCGATTGCTTTGCGCATCTCTTGCATTGGCGAGCTGGCGGGCGATAACTTCGGTTCGCTCTGTGCGCCAGTCCCTGTGCCATCGATGTCCGACAGGACGATCACGCCCCCCGGACCACTTCCCTTGATCGATGCGAGATCGACCCCGAGTTCGCGGGCGCGGACCCGCGCGGCTGGAGAGGCCGCGGGTGCTCCCATGGAGACCGGAACTGTGGTCGGCGGGGGCGTCGTGGGCTCAGCCGGAGCATCGGGAGCAAAGGGCCTGTGCTCTGGAGCCGCTTCCGGTTTGCGCTCTGGTTCGGCGTCGGGCGGCGACGTCTCGCCCTCGGCTAAGATGATCGCCAGCGGCGCACCCACTGGCAGCTCCTCTCCAAGTTTCGCTTCGAGGCGGTACACAGTGCCCTCTTCGAAAATCTCGATCTCGATCGCGCCCTTCTGAGTTTCAATCACGGCAACCGCATCGCCGCGGTGCACCTTGTCGCCGGGCTGGACCAACCATTCAACTAGTGTCCCGGCCTCCATATCGGCCCCGAGGGATGGCATGCTGAAAACACCCATCTCAGCGCCCTATCACGGCTCTGGCGGCGGAGACGATCTTGTGGACCTGGGGTGTTGCGGCGTCCTCGAGGTGTTTTGGGTACGGAATAGGCACCTCTTCCGAGCAAACCCGTGCTACCGGGCCGTCAAGGGACCAAAACCCCTGCTCCATGATCCGGGCCATGATCTCGGCTGACAGCGAGCCAGAGCGCCAGCCCTCGTCTACGATCAACGCGCGGCGTGTCTTGGCGAGTGAGGTCAGGATGGTGGCATCGTCGAGTGGGCGGAGCGTTCGCAGGTCAATCACTTCAGCCGAAATGCCAGCTGCAGCAAGTTCATTTGCCGCTTCGAGCGTCTTAAAAAGGGAGCCGCCATAGGTGATGAGGCTCAAGTCCGTTCCTTCTCGCCGCACGGCAGCTTTCGAAATGTCCACCGGTCCGGCCGCTGCGTCGATCTGGTCGGTCATGTTGTAGAGCATTACATTTTCGAAAATGAGCACCGGGTCAGGATCCTGAAGCGCGGTCCAGAGCATACCGCGCGCATCCTCGACCGTTGCGGGGGTGAGGATCTTAAGTCCGGGTATATGAGCGTACCAGCCCTCAAGGCTATGTGAGTGCTGCGCTGCCAGTTGTTTGCCGGCACCCGTTGCCATGCGAATGACCAGTGGTACGCCAAACTGACCGCCGGACATATGCCGGATAGTGGCGGCTGTATTCATGATCTGATCGAGCGCGAGCAGACTGAAATTCACCGTCATCAGCTCGACAATCGGCCGCATACCGTTCGCGGCCGCGCCGATCCCCGCCCCTGTGAACCCGGATTCGGAAAGCGGCGTGTCGCGGATGCGATCTTCACCGAATTCGGCCATCAGACCCTTTGAAACGGCGTAACAACCGCCATAGGCACCGACGTCTTCACCCATCAGGAAGACACGCTCGTCGCGCTGCATCGCTTCGCGGATCGCCTGTTTGACCGCCTCGCGATAGGTGATCTTGACGGTTTCTCCCGACGGCGGGGTGCGTTCAAATTCCGGCGCCTTGCCCAAAACATGGGTGGTAAGGTGTTCCACCGGCTCCCATTTTCCGGCTTCGGCGAAGGCGACAGCCTCGTCGATTTCGTCAGATACCCGAGCTTCGATCGCGTCTACGTCTTCCTGATGGAGCAGTTTATTATCCAGAAGCCAATTCTGGAACCGCACGATTGGGCCCTTCTTGCGCCAAGCCTCGGCCTCGGTCTTGTCGCGGTAAAGCTGAGCGTCGAACATTGAATGCGCACGGAACCGGTACGTTTGACATTCGAGGAAAACCGGATCGCCGGTCTCGCGGATGCGCTGGATCGCCTTCCGGCTCGCGGCTTCAACCGCGACCACGTCCATCCCGTCCACCTGATGTGCCTCGATCCCATAGGCAGCGGCTTTCTTGTGAATGTCGGTTTCGGCTTCGGTCCGCGCGAGGGCCGAACCCATGGCGTAGCCGTTGTTCTCGCAGACGAAGAGGACCGGCAGGCCCCAAAGCTTGGCGAGGTTTAGCGTCTCATGGAACTCGCCCTCCGCCACCGCGCCCTCACCAAAGAAGCAGACGGTCACATGATTGTCGCCCCGCATTCGGTCAGCGAGCGCCAGTCCCCCGGCCAGCGGCAGCCCACCGCCCACGATGGCATTGCCGCCATAAAGGTTCGTCTCTGCGTCGAAGAGGTGCATCGACCCGCCGCGACCGCCGGAACAGCCTTCGACCTTGCCGTACATCTCGGCCAGAACCCTGTTCATCGAGACCCCTCGTACCAGTGCGTGGCCGTGTTCGCGGTAGGTGGCGACGATCTTGTCTTCGGGCCCGAGAACCGGGATGATCCCTGCTGCGATCGCTTCTTCTCCGTCATAGAGATGAAGGAATCCCCGAATCTTTTCCTCCGTATACATTTCGGCGCATTTATCCTCGAAACGCCGGATACGGATCATGTGCCCGAGAAGCGTCAAAACATGCGCTCGGTCGAGCTTCGGCTTGTCTGTCACAGTCATGTCTCGTCCGTCTCCAATGTGGAAATGTCGCCCTCGGGCAGTCCCAGTTCGCGCGCCTTCAAAAGCCGCCGCATGATCTTGCCCGAGCGCGTCTTGGGCAGCGTGTTCCGGAAGAGAATCTCGCGGGGCGCCACGGCGGGCCCAAGTTTCTTTCGGGCATGGCCGCGGATATCGCGCTCCAGATCGTCAGACCATTCGAAATCTGGATTGAGAGTGACATAGGCCTTCACCACCTCTCCGGCGGTCTCGTCGGGCACGCCGATCACGCCGGCTTCGGCAACGGCCGGGTGTTCGATAAGGGCACTTTCAACTTCGAACGGGCCGATTAGGTGACCAGAAGACTTGATGAGATCGTCCGCACGGCCAACGAACCAGAAATACCCGTCCTCGTCTCGCATTGCCAGATCGCCAGACAGGTACCAGCCATCAACAAAGCATTTGTCATAGCGCGCCTGCTCGTGGAGGTAGGAACGCATCATCGAAGGCCAACCGGGCCGGAGCGCCAGTTCGCCAATCTCCTTTGGCCCGAGGTCACTCAGTATCCCATCCTTGCGCGCGACAATCCCGGCCTCGATCCCGGGCATTGGTTTGCCCATGGAGCCCGGTCGCACTTCCATGTCTGGGAGGTTCGCGATCATGATCCCACCGGTCTCGGTCTGCCACCAGTTGTCGTGGAACGGTTGGCCAAAGACCTTCCCACTCCACACCACAGCTTCGGGATTCAGGGGCTCACCCACGCTCGCAAGGACACTGAGAGAAGAAAAGTCGTAAGGTTTAGCGGCCTTCGCCCCAGCGCGCATCATCATCCGGATAGCAGTGGGCGCGGAATACCAAGACTCGACTTTTTCCCGTTGGATCGTGCCGTACCAGCGGTCTATGTCGAACTCTGCCTCGTCCACGATCATCGTCACTCGGTTCACCAGCGGCGAGATGATTCCGTAGGAGGTGCCGGTGACCCAGCCCGGATCGGCCGTGCACCAGTAGATTGTGCCTGGGGTCAGGCCCAAAGCCTTGCGGCCGGAAAAAGCGTGGTAGAGCACGGCATTGTGGACATGTACTGCACCCTTCGGTTTTCCGGTCGTGCCTGATGTGAAATGGATGAGTGCGGGGTCCTCGGGATTGGTCCGCACCGTCTCGAACTCCGGCGACGCCGCACGCAGCGCGGGGCCAAGCGCGACGCAGCCCTCAGGCGCCTCCTCTCCCGCTATCAGCACAAGTTCGAGTGAGGGAATTTCATGCCGCCAGGCAGCGATCTTGCGCTTGTAGATAGAGGCCGTGGTGACCAAGACCTTTGCCGATCCGATCTCCATCCGTGTCCGAATTGGCTCGGGCCCGAAGGCCGAGAAGAGCGGCGAGAATACGAGCCCCGCTTTCAGTGTGCCTAGGGCGCAAGCATAAAGCTCGGGCACCCGCCCCATCAACGCGAAAAGACTGTCGCCTTTCCCGAGGCCGTGGCTGGCCAGAACGTTCGAGAACTGAGCCGCCAGGCTAGCCATTTCTCTGTATGTAAGGTCGCGACTGCCCCCGGCCTTCCCGAGCCATCGCAGGGCCACCTGTTCCCCGTGGCCGGCGATCACGTGGCGGTCGAGCGCCTCGTGAGCCATGTTCAAAGCTCCGTCGAGGCCATCGATCATGCCCCGTGCCTCTGCCCAATTGTCGTCTTTCAAATTGCCCGCCAATCTATCAGAACCAGAAGATTCACCGGCGGGCGCGATCGCTCTGGTGTTGCTATCATGCATTGCGCAGCTCTCCTTTCTATTGTGATAAAATCGAATATTGCTGAGGCGCGCTATGACGCAGGTCAATTCATCGGGATTTCTATGGGAGTATAGGGGCAACGACGACTGCATTCCGGCTCGCAGCTGCGATGCGGGCACTGTCAGGCAAAACCGGCTTGGGGCGGGCAGGGCGGTTTCGTAACCTCACCCGATCACAAAACGTTCCCTTTTCGCTCTTTCAAGACGTTTCCGGAGCATCCGTCATGCGCAAGGGCTCTTTTCGACCCAGAAACGGTCGGCTTTGATCAAAACGACGCGCACTCCGCTGGCAGGCATTGCGGCAGCGCTGGTTCCCGCTATCCCGCCACCGATGACAATGATGCCGCGCTGGGTCATACGCTCTGAAATCCGTTCAACACACTTGTCAGGTTATCGCCCAGTTCGTCACACAAGTAACCGCCCTCCTGCACAAACAACGTCGGCACATTCAGGCCTGCAGGGGCAGCACCGATACGCGCAAACCCGGGCGTCGTTATGGCTAGCCCTTTGAAGGGGTCGCCTATGTAAGCGTCCAGCCCGAGAGCGATAACGACGGCATCTGCTCCGAAGGCGGCCATACGGCTCAGCGCGGCTTCAAGCGTTGTCAGAAAATCGTCGTCATTGGTGCCGCGCGCAAGCGGCAGGTTGAGGT
>NZ_JBVCWP010000094.1:0-13091 GCF_057460485.1 Boseongicola sp. | reverse complement strand
GGATGACGAGCGCGGAGGCGACCTGTTCTGAGCAGATTGAGACGGAAAGCTTCGATCTTTTTGCACATGTAGCAAAGTTGTCAAAGCGCTTACGTCACTAAAAACCGCCTAAAAGACCGCCTAAAAGACCGCGTTAAACTTCGCGGTCTTTTTGCATGAGCATTATTTTCAGAAATATCCAAAATTTAGGGGCTTGAGGTGCCCCTAGCTTTGTCGACGCTTTGCTTGGTAAATTTGGAACCAAGGAGAGACGGATATGAGTAAGGGAATTCGGTTTACGGATGAGTTCAAGCGGGACGCTGTGGCGCAGGTCGTCGAGCGTGGCTATGCGGTCAGTGAGGTTGCGGAACAGACCGCTGAGATCAAGCGGCTGAAGCGGGAACTGGCGAGAGTGACCGAGGAACGCACAATCTTAAACTGAGGAGGGGCAGCAAACAGTCCGGGGGGCTGTTTGTCCGACGAAGGCAGCCGCGGACGTCGCGCGCGAGTCTCAGTGAACTACGCGTTCATTAAGGCTCACCGTGGAGAGTTTTCGATGCGGTCGATGTGTCGCGTGCTGGCTGTGCATTTCAGCTGGCAGGGATCGGTTCAGACGCAACCGGAATTTCAACCCCGGCGGGACATGCCACTCCGGCTGGGTGCGTAGCTATAGATTGCAGCGGCAGTGAATATAGAACCCGCCAACACGGTCCAGCCAAAGGCAGATGCGTTGAACTCGGAATAGAGGGCGAAGCGGATCAGCTCGACTGCATGAGTAAAAGGATTGAGCGCACAGATGTCTCGGAGAAGTCTGGAAGACTCTGCCATTTTCCACAGAGGGTAGAGGGCTGAGGACAGAAAGAACATTGGGAAGATCACAAAATTCATGATGCCGGCAAAATTCTCTAATTGTCTTACCAAGCCCGATAGCAGCAATCCAAGAGACCCAAGCATCAGCCCGGCAACAACCAGCGCAGGCAAAACCGCGACATAGCCCCACAACGGCAACGTAATACCAAACGCAGCGGTAACCGCGAGAAAGGTGTAGACCTGAACAATGGAAATTATCGTGGCCGCTACAAGCTTGCAAAAGAGCAACCACCACCGCGGCAGCGGCGAGGTCAGCAGCAGTTTCATTGACCCCATCTCACGATCATAGACCAAGCTAAGTGAAGACTGCATACCATTGAACAGCATCACCATCCCGCAGAGCCCGGGTACGATATAAACTTCATAGCTAATGTAGGTCTCGTAGGGTGGAATGATGCTAAGCCCTAAAGACGCGCGAAACCCTGCGGCAAAAACCAGCAGCCAGAGCAATGGTCGAACGAGTGCTGCGACGAAGCGTTCGCGCTGGTGGATGAACCGCAATGCCTCACGCGTTACAATTGCCCGGAGTGCGACGAGGTAGAGCCTCATGCGACCCTTGCGCCTGTTACATTAAGGAACATGTCCTGTAGCGTCAGCTCACCACTGATCTTGCCTGCCATGCCCGAATTGATAACCCTGGCCTGATGCAGAAGTACGATGTGGTCTTCGGCCTTGATCTCATCCGTCAAATGAGTAGCCCAGAGCACGGTTGCGCCCTCGTCTGCGAGACCGTGCACATGCTCGGTTATGTCTCGCCTTGATGCCGGATCAAGTCCCGCCGTCGGCTCGTCCAATAGAAGCACTGTCGGTTCTGGCACCAGAGCGCGAGCAATCTCCGCACGCCGCCGGTGACCTCCGTTGAGGTTTCGCGCTTTCTCGCCAGCGCGCGCGAACATATCAAGTCGGTCAAGGCAAGCATCTATTCGGCGTAGTGCTTCGGCGCCGGACAGGCCGTGCAGCGCTGCAAAGTATTTCAAATTCTGTCGAACCGTCAGATCAAGATCCAGAGTTGGCTGCTGAAAGACGATGCCGAGGCGCGAAAGGGCTTGCCTTGGGCTGCTTCCGAGATCGTGACCGGCAATCTCTATCTTCCCTGTGCGCCCTGTGAACAACCTGGTCAGCAGATTGAAAAGTGTGGTTTTCCCCGCGCCATTCGGCCCCAGCAATGCGCAGAAAGTACCCTCTGATACCTCGAAGCTTACGTTATCAAGTGCTTTACGGGCACCATAACTGTAATTGACATCTGAGACCCTGAGACCAATCATTTGATGATATTTTCCGGACACTTGACTTCTCCAGCACAGCGTAGGGCTTTCATGTAGCGACTGCGAGGCCAATTTTTGAAAAAACCTGTTCGCATACGCTTCTTGGTTGAATTGCGTTTCGCCGATCGGCAGGGTCGGAACAACATATTTTGACAGCCTTCCGTTCGTTGTCAAAGTCAAAGATAAATCAGCTCGAAGCGTATCCTTTTGCAGGGTTTTTGACTGCGACAACACGCCAAGGTTTGAATGGCGCGCTGAAATTTTCTCCGGCACAGCGCATGATCCCGGCACCGATACATCGGACTGGCAAATTTCCGGGCACTTACAGATCATTCGAACCTGCGGTGAAATAATAGCACCGTGGCAGGAAATGAGGATCATAAGCCCTTGAGTAAAGGAGACACGAATGGTTTGATCCTCTGTAATCAAGTTAGCAAAGATGATCGTGGCGGCAAAGACGCGTGATCTACAGACGGGGACGGCCTGCGGCCGTTGTGTTGGTGTCTTGGAATGAGACTAATTGTACTTGGCGCGGGTGCGGGCGGCGGTTTGCCGCAATGGAACTGCGGTTGTGACAACTGCCGGGACGCCCGGGCGGGTAAACTGCCTGCGATGACACAGTCGTCCGTGGCGGTGTCTGCAGATGGCGAAAGCTGGGTTCTGCTGAATGCCTCGCCAGATATCGCGATACAGCTGCAGCGAACACCCTCACTCTGGCCGAGATCGCTGCGCGACACACCTATCGGCGCGGTGGTTCTGACCAATGGCGATATCGACCACATCGCGGGGCTTCTTACTTTGCGTGAAAAAACACCTTTCACCGTTTATGCAACCTCCAGCGGAATGGATATTCTGATCGCGAACTCCGTGTTCAACGTCTTAGATGCCAAGCTGGTGGCACGACGGACAATTGTCCTTGAGGAGACATTCGAACCGGTTCCTGGTGTTGAAGTCACGGCATTTTCGGTTCCGGGGAAGGTGGCTCTTTTTCTTGAAGATGAGGCCACGCTGGATCTCGAAGCGATCGGAGAGCAGACCATTGGCCTTTTGCTGGAAGTGAATGGCAAGCGCGCGGCCTATATCCCGGGATGCGCAGCGCTGCCTGACTGGTTGCTGGAACGGCTGGACGCGCTGGACCTGCTGCTTTTCGACGGTACGGTATGGGATAACGACGATATGCTCCGCACCCGGACAGGGCAGAAGACAGGCGCACGCATGGGGCATGTCGCGCTGAATGGTGCTGATGGGAGGCTGGAACGCCTCAGTGGTCTTTCGGCACGCAGGGTTTTCGTGCACATTTACAACACCAACGCAATTTTGCAGCGTGACAGCACCGAACGGGCACAGGTCATAGCGAAAGGGTGGGACATCGGCTTTGATGGAATGGAGATTGCACTATGAACACGGTGGCAGCGGGCCGGGATGAATTCGAGGCGCGCCTCCGCCAAATCGGAGAAGAGCGCTACCACGACAAACATCCCTTTCATCACTTGCTTCATTCAGGAGGGTGCACTCCAGATCAAGTGCGTGCTTGGGTGATCAACCGCTATTACTACCAGTCTCGTATTCCGATGAAGGACGCGGCCTTTCTTTCGCGTGTAAGTGATCCTGCACTCAGGCGCAGCTGGCGCCGTCGCATCGAAGACCATGATGGAACGGAGGAAGAAACAGGCGGAATTCACCGATGGCTGAAATTGGCAGAGGGCGTTGGGCTTGATCCGCAGTATGTTTCATCGGCGCAGGGTGTGTTGCCAGCTACGCGTTTCGCCGTGGATGCCTATGTACGCTTTGTGCGGGAAGAGCCGATGTTGCCTGCGGTGGCCTCGTCGCTGACGGAGCTTTTTGCTCCCAAAATTCACAAGGACCGGATTGAGGGCCTGCTCAAGCACTATGATTTTGCCAATTCGGATACGATATCCTACTTTCAGCACCGGCTGACCGAAGCCCCGCGTGACGTTGCCTTCGGCCTGAGTTGGGTGCTTGACCATGCGGTGACACAGGAACAGCAGGATGCAGCGGCTAACGCGCTGATCTTCAAGACTGAAGTGCTTTGGTCTCAACTGGATGCGTTGTATTACGCCTATGTTTCGCCGGGATGGATACCACCCGGCGCCTGGCAACCCGGCGACGGGTTATTGCGATGAAAAGTGACGATGTACCAATTTTGCCGAGAGGCGTGCGACGGCATTTTGACAAGGTGCGCGGCGTGCCGGTGCTGCTGGGGCCCGAGCGCGTGCTGATGCTTGACGATATCGGATGTGCGATTCTAGAATATGTGGATGGCACGATGAGCATCGATCAGATTTCAACGACACTGGCCGACATTTACGATGCGCCAAAAGATGACATTGAAGCCGATGTCTCGGCGTTCCTCACCGACCTTGCAAACAAGAAACTTTTGGAACGCGTTGATGGTTAATCCCCCGATCGCCATGCTTGCCGAACTTACGCACCGCTGTCCGCTGGCATGCCCCTATTGTTCCAACCCGCAGGAACTGACGGAAAGGAACAGTGAACTCTCTACAGCCGAGTGGACGGAAATTTTTCGGCAAGCTGCCGAACTTGGTGTGCTGCAACTGCATTTATCAGGAGGTGAGCCCGCCGCGCGCACGGATATAGTGGAACTTGTGGCCGCAGCCCAAAAGGCTGGACTTTATACAAATCTTATCACTTCGGGCATTGGCCTCACACGGCAGAGGCTCGAGGCGATGGAAAAAGCTGGACTGGATCATATTCAGTTATCAGTGCAAGGCGTTAATGCGCGCATGGCAGACCGCATTGGCGGCTACAAGGGCGGTTTCGACCGTAAAATGCATGTTGCCGCTCAAATTTCTGAAATGGGCTTGCCGCTTACACTGAACGCGGTAATGCACCGTGAGAACCTTGATGATCTGCCTGCAACGATCGATATGGCCCAGCGATTGGGCGCACGCAGGATTGAAGTTGCCTGTGTGCAATTTCAGGGCTGGGCGCTGAAAAATCGCGCAGCATTGCAGCCCGACCGAGATCAGGTCGACCTTGCGAAACGAGTTGTCAGGGAAGCGCGTGAGCGCTTGAAAGGCGCTCTCGTGATTGATTTTGTCCCACCGGATTACTATTCTGACTTTCCCAAGGCCTGTATGAATGGCTGGGGTTCGACAGGTGTTAACATCACGCCAAACGGCACAGTTTTGCCCTGCCATGCCGCAGAGACGATACCCGGGCTAACTTTCGCAAAAGTAACCGAAGTCTCGTTAAAAGACATCTGGTACGACGGCGAAGCCTTTAACGCGTATCGAGGCACGGATTGGATGCCCGAACTATGTCAAACCTGCGACCGGCGAGATGTGGATTTTGCAGGATGCCGATGTCAGGCGATGGCCATTCTGAACGATGCTACCGCCACTGATCCTGTTTGCCGAAAATCTTCGGGACGAGCTGTGCTTGACGCGCTGCTGGAAAGGGAAGTGAGTCCGAATATTGTTCCCGATTTGATTTATCGAAAATTTTAGCTCCTGTTCTCACAGACAAATGGAAAACAGGTGGTTCACCAGGAAAACCATTTGGGAGGGCTCAATCTTGCGCGTCTCCATCCGAAGAGGACTCCGAGCAAAATATAGAAATAACGCTTGAGGATTGTGTGTCGGCCGCAGGGCGCTGAGCCCTGCAAGAATGATTTTAGTATCCACGCCGTGGAGCAAACCCTCCGACTTCAACAACCACCGCCCGCATTCAAGCCTCGCTGGCATGACACCTGCAGAATATGTTAACCGGTCAAAGGAAGACCTGAACCTGAACAGGCCAACCTATAATAGCGGACTCTCAGGGGAGCATGTCATGACCGTTCGCGGCAAAGGTCCAATGCGAACACTCGGCCACGTAAGGTTTGCTGGCGCATCTACCTCCTCTTTCAGCCAAGTCCAGTAGCATCCGATAAGGCAGTTTTCTTGATCGAGTGGTGGCGAGAAATCGACGGCTGGCGTTGCCCGTGCCGTCTTTGGCGGCGTGATCGCAAGCAAAAGCAATGGCAGTATGGCAAAGCGAAAGATTCTCAGGACGCAAGAGATGAATTGTTTCAGCTCCGTGTCAAAGCTGCACGAAGATTGCTTTGCCGCTTTGGTCAGTGGTAGCCTGACATCGAAACAATACCTTCAGAAGGTGGGGACGCGGAAATGAAGAATACAGCCATGACTGCATTCAGTTTTCTTGTTATGTCCTGTGTTGTAAGTTCCGTCGCAGCCGCAGGGGACCCTACCCGTCGGGCGACGCGGCTGGAGCCGCTCGCCCTCGTCGCCGCCAGCGGTTTTTCCAAAAAGCGATACGAGGCCGAGACAGGCGTCTATTACCGCTGGCGCATAGAGGCTGATGGTCTGGAAGAATACAAATTCCTCGCACCCGGCCTCTTCCGTGAAAGCTGGATCGACCAGGTTGTCATCGAAGATAAGGAAGTCAAACCTTTTGGCCTGCATGCAATTGAATTCGACGACGACGGTGAGATCGACATTTGGTTTATTCCCCAAAGGCCAGGCGAATACGAGTTCTACGTCGAGGGGCTTCGGACACAGGGTTTCAGCGGAATTTTTGTTGTAAAATGAGAAAATCCGCCTCTCTCGCCGTCGCGTTCCTCGTCTTGACAACTGCTTCCGCGGGCGCTCAGTCCGTTACCAAGGTTTGCGAGGCCCTGGAATTTCGTATCACCCAGTCTCCTGCGAACCTTGAAGGACGGGTGCTGCACGAGGCACTATTCGAGGCTGCAGCGCTGGACTG
This sequence comes from Boseongicola sp., assembly GCF_057460485.1. Classification (NCBI taxonomy): domain Bacteria; kingdom Pseudomonadati; phylum Pseudomonadota; class Alphaproteobacteria; order Rhodobacterales; family Paracoccaceae; genus Boseongicola; species Boseongicola sp. The sequence goes on along the minus strand of NZ_JBVCWP010000094.1, from coordinate 6,231 downwards.
CCCGCAAACGGCGCTTATGCTGCTTGAAAAAGGCGCTTCCGTTGCTGCCCGAAACCGGTTCGGAGGAACGCCGCTCAACGCGGCTGCAGCGCGTGGCGCGACCGAAGTCGTATCAATGTTGCTTGAACGCGGGGCTGTGCTCGATCATCCGAATCTCGGAGGGACAACGCCACTATTGGCTGCGGTGGAAGCGGGCCGGAGGCGCATGGTCACGAAGTTGATTGATGCCGGGTCGGACGTGAATCACGCCAACCGCGAAGGTGTCACGCCGGTTATCGCGGCTGCCTTCGAGGGCGATTTGCGAATGCTCGCTGATTTGCTGGAAGCGGGCGGAGACCCCGGTGCGGTAGACCGCCACGGCAAGGGGGCACTGATTTATGCATCTGGTCGCGCTTTCCCCAGAATTGTCAAACGTCTACTGGAAACCGGCGCCGATGCAGACAAGGTTTGGGGCCATAATCTGACGGCGCTAATGTGGGCTGCTGGCTACGCAAACGACGCGCCGACGGCGGATGCTATCAAAGTCGCGAGGCTTTTGATCGAGGCTGGCGCCGGGATCGACCGGACAGACGACCGCGGCCGAAGCGCCCTTATGATCGCGGCGGAGCGCGGTCACGCGCAAATGGTGGCCTTTCTGCTCGAAGCCGGTGCGGATGCGGGCATAACGGACAAAGCGGGGCAAACTGCCGCCGATTTGGCAGCAGATGATGCAACGGCCGCATTGCTTAATCGATGAGTTAATGTGCGTCCAACGTGGCGAGGTAGCGCGACAATGCGTCAATAGTTTCGTCGTCCAGTTGCTTCATCGTGCTGATCTTGTCCGGTGCGTTCATGCGAGCTTCGTTCTTGAAATCCAGCATTGTCTTCTTGAGATAATCGACCTGCTGACCCGCAAGGCGCGGGATCCGGCTGTCGCCCTGCCACTTGCCATGGCACGCGCTGCATTGCCCCCCCGTTATCCCCTTTTGGGCTAGTTGAGGATCACCATCCTTCGTCTCGGCGGGAATGGCTGGCCAAGGCTGTGCTGCGATATGTTCAGCCAGAAGCTTGGCCTGATCGCGGTCATATTCCGCAGCGATCGGAGACATTATCTCATTGTCACGCCGACCCGCTGCATAGTCGCGAAGCTGTGTGTAAATGTAAAAATATTCCTGTCCCCAGATCACCGGGTACTCAGGATCGACGGGCACTCCGGCCTCCCCGTGACAAGTCATGCAAAGCGCGATCTCATCCTCAAGGACGAAATTGTCCATTGCAAGAGCGGGAATGGCAGCGAATGACAGCGCAAGTACGCTGAGCAGGAATTTCATGATAGCGTCTCCGTTCGAAATAAGGGCGGGCCGATAGGCCCGCCCTTTTTTGAGTTTCAGATTATTTCTCAGTCAGCAAGCGTAAAGGCGATGATGTTATTGCCACGCTTGAAGTTGAGCTGAGCGTTACCGCCGGCGGCTACGACAATGTACTGTTCACCCTCGACCGTATAGCTCGACGGAGGAGCGTTGACGCCAGCACCCGCCTGGAAGCGCCAAAGCTCGGAGCCGTTGGAGCTGTCATAGGCTTTGAACAGACCATTGCCCTCGCCCGAGAAAAGCAGGCCACCGGCTGTTGCCAGGACGCCGCCGATCATCGGTTGCTGGGTGCGTACTTTCCACGCAATCTTGCCGGTATCGTAATTGACTGCGGTGACGTTGCCCCATTGCTCTTCGTCCGGAATGACATCGAACGAGCCACCCAGCCAGAGCTTACCTTCCGGATAGGGCGTCGAGCGCACTGTGTAGGTCATCGGTTGGTGCAGGTTAATCGCATATGTGAGCCTGTGGTTCGGATCTATTGCCATCGGCGACCATTCTACGCCGCCGTTCGCACCGGGAAGCATTCGAGCGCCATCAGCCGTCGGCAGGACCCACATGTTCTCTTGCGGAACCATTGCTTCGGAGAAACGCAGCATCGAGCAGTCTTCCGCGTCGTGAATATATACGTGGCCTGTCTTTCCGGCATGAAGGATGCCCTTTCGATCATTGCCCTCATTGTCTTTGACGGCCGTGATGATCGGCGGCGAAACTGCGTCGAGATCCCAAACATCATGCGCGATGTACTGGAAGTGACAAACATACTCACCCGTATCCAGATCCACCGCGACAAGACTGTCCGTATAGAGGTTGTCGCCCGGACGAAGCGATCCGTCTAGGTCGGGTGATGGGTTGCCAACGACGAAATAGATGCGCCGCGTTTCCAAATCTACTGCAGGGTTTTGCCAGACGCCGCCACCGAGAGTTTCATAGGGATCACCCATTTTCTCTAACGCGGCCTTTTCGGCGTCAATATCGCGGAGCATGTCTCGGCCCGTGGCGTCGTGCGTCGCCCAGACCCCGACCGAGTTCTCGGGGACCGTGTGGAAAGTCCAGATCAGTTCGCCGGTCTCGGTGTCGAAGGCTTTAACGAAGCCTCGGATGCCATACTCCCCTCCATTCGTGCCGATCAGAACCATGTTTTCAACGACGGAAGGTGCCATCGTCTCAGAATATCCAAGTTCCGCTTCCGCGATCTGGGTTTCCCAGAGTTGCTTGCCGGTCTTGGCGTCAAGGGCCACCAGCTTGGCGTCGAGGGTTCCCATGAACACCTTGCCGCCCGATACCGCTACACCGCGGTTGTTCGGGCCGCAGCAGTAGGTCGTGATCGGACCCATTGCGTGCTTGTGATGCCAAATCTGCTCGCCCGTCCGTGCGTTTAGCGCATAGACATGGTTGAAGGCAGTCGTAACGTACATGACGCCATTCACCACGATAGGCGAGGTTTCCATCGTATCGACGACCTCGGTCTGGAAAATCCAGGCCGGCCGAAGGTTCTTTACGTTCTCGGTATTGATCTGCGTCGCGGGATAATACCTCGTCTGCTCGTAGTTGTGATTCGTGTGGAGGAAGTTGTTGCCATCTCCAGCAGCACGGTCGAGCATATCCTGTGTAACATGTTGCATGTCTCCGTAGAGGGTGCTTGCCGAAGTTTCTTCCTGCGCGCTGGCCGCGCCCAGACTGATTGATGCCGCAATACCGATTGCGGCCATTACTGACAAAGTCTTCATACCGTCTCCTCCCAAGGTGAGTATTGTCGAAACTTTATTTTAGCCTATCATATCCGCATCGAGGCAAAAGGAGTAGAAAATTTTGACGACGCCTGATCTGAGCAAGTTGTCGTACACTCTACGCGCCTTGTTAATGGCTTGCGCATTCGCCCTCGTTTCGAGTGAGGTTCTAGCGCAGTCAGGTAATGCCATCGTCACTAATGAACGCGGTGATACGCTGTCGATTCTGTCTCCCGAACTGGAGGTAATTCGAACGGTCGATACCTGCGCGCGGCCACGTGGTGTCCATTTCAATGCAGATCGATCATCGTTCTTCGTCGGCTGTGCCGATGACGATATGATCGCGATCTACGACAGTGATACGCTGGAATTGACCGGTCGTATACGCGGCGTGCCTGCACCCGAGACCTTCGACCTTCACCCTGACGGACGACGTCTGATTGTCTCCAATGAAGAGGACGCCGCAGCATCGGTTTATGATGTCGAAACAGGGGAGCTCCTTGCTGAGTATCTGACCGGAGAGGAACCGGAGGGAGTGCAAGTCACGTCGGACGGACGGCTGGTTTTCGTGGCCTCTGAGGCCGCGAACCTGATCCATGTCATTGATCTGGAGGCCAACGACGTGATCGCTGACATTCTGGTCGATACGCGCCCGCGGCGCTTTGCGCTGACACCGGATGAGACCGAGCTTTGGGTCTCTGCCGAACTGGCTGGCATCGTTAACATAATCGACGTTGCGTCTCTTAAGCTGGACGGAGATATACAATTCTTGCCGACCGGCTTTCGGTCCGAAGAAGTGACACCGGTGGACCTGCTCATAACCCAAGATGGTCAGCGTGCTTATGTAGCGCTTGGTCGCGCCAACCACGTTGCGGTTGTGAATGTGCCCAAAAGGGAGGTCATTGCCTATGTGCTCGTCGGAAGGCGGGCCTGGGGTCTGGAACTCACCTCGGACGAAAAACGGCTTTACGTGGCAAATGGTCTTTCCGACGACGTGACTGTGATCGATACGGAGGCGCTTAAAGCGATCGCTTCAATCCCCGTGGGTCGCGTACCATACGACATCCTGATCGATGATCGGTAGGGTCCTTGCACTTCTGCTTCTTTTGACCTCGGGCGCTTCTGCGCAGGAGGTCGTTCGGGTCGTGTACCTTGGGATTGAGGGTGACCTTCGCTACGAGCCGCAAAGGCTTTACACCGGCCTGTTGCTGCGGGACCGGCATCGCCCACTGGATGGGGCCAGGCTCGGGTTTCGGGACTCACGTGTGCTGGGCCGCTCTCTCGGGGTCAGTTTCGAGCTCGAAGAGGTTTTAGCGACACAAGAGAACCTTGAGGATGCTCTTCGCGCTGTGCATGAAACGGATCCGCTGGCGATATTACTGGACCTGCCGCTTGAAGCGATGGAGAAGGCGCTGGCCGACGCGCGCCAGAACGACCTTCTGTTCAATATCCGGGACGGGTCGAACCGCTGGCGCGCTGAGAACTGCGCAACAAACCTTTTCCACACGCCTCCATCTCGGGCAATGTTGAGCGATGCGCTGGCCCAACATCTGCGGGCAAGGGGCTGGACAGATGTTCTACTTCTTTCGGGACCAACAGAGGAAGATGCGAAACAGGTTGAAAACGTGCGCCGGTCCGCCGCGAAGTTCGGCCTTCGGATCGCGCAAGAGATATCATTCGAACAGACGAACGACCCGAGACGCCGCGACCGGAGCAACATAGCGTTGCTTACCGGCGGTGTGCGCCATGACGTGATCTGGCTCGTCGACGACTACGGTGATTTCGGCCGGTTCGTGCCCTACGCGACCTATGATGCGAGGCCCGTGGTCGGATCCGAGGGCTTGAGGCCGGTCGCTTGGCACTGGACCTTCGAACGTTTCGGCGCACCACAGCTGAACCAACGGTTCCGTCGCCTTGCCGGGCGCGATATGGCTTCCGAGGACTGGGCGGCTTGGGTGGCAGTCAAGAGCATCGTGGAAGCCGTGACCAAGGCTGGTACGTCCGAGCGCACTGCGGTTGGCCAAGCGTTGAGGTATCCGAATTTGTACGTTGACCTTTATAAGGGCGTGCGCGGAAGTATCCGTGACTGGGACGGACAATTGCGCCAGCCGATCCTGCTCGCAACCGATAATGCGGTCATTAACGTCGCGCCGATAGATGGCTTTGAACACCAATTGGACACGCTGGATACGCTGGGAGTGGACCGGTCGGAAAGCGCTTGCCGACCATGAGGCATTGTCTGAAGAAACTGGCTTGAGGCGGGCAGGGCGGTTTCGTAGCCTCGTCGGAAATCAACAACTGAAGAATCAAAGTGAATACTGAGTTTGCGGAGATCGGCGGCATCGACGTTGAGATCGTGCGCAAGAAGATCAAGAATCTGCATATATGTTGCTATCCGCCCGAGGGTCGGGTCAGGGTCGCCGCCCCGGAGAATATAAGTGCCGACGCGATCAGGTTCGCCGTCTTGACGAGGATGTCGTGGATAAGACGTAAACAGGCACAATTCCTCAGTCAGGAACGTCAACCTCCGCGTCGCTATATCTCTGGGGAAACTCACTTCCTATTCGGTCGACCGTTGAGGCTTGAAGTTCAGGAGTGGGACAAGAAAGTTCACCGTATCTCCCGGTTGGGCAACAATAAGCTAATGCTGAACGCCCCCGTGGGCAGCGAGGCGGACCAATTACGCCGATGGATGAACGCTTGGCTGAAGGCTGAACTTAGGAAAATGGCCGCGCCGCGCATCGAATCTTGGGCCATACGTCTGAATGTTTTCCCGCAAAAGTGGGGTATCCGCCCGATGAAAACCAAGTGGGGTAGTTGCAATCCCGACAAGGGCATCATTTGGCTGAATTCGGAACTCGCAAAAAAGCCGGAGCGGATGATCGACTACGTGATCGTGCATGAACACGCACATCTTATTTTCCCCACTCATGATAATAAATTCACTCAGGTCTTGGATGGTGAGCTGCCACGTTGGAGAGGCATCCGCCGCGAGTTAAATGAACTCCCGCTTGCCGTTTGGGTGGACTGAGGTCATCAAGAAATCAGGAAGGCCAGATCGACCAAACTTGCGGCCTTTTCATGCTGCGCTTCACATCGGTGTTCGATGGCGCTGCTCCAGAAGTGTGTCCGGGGTGGCACCTGTGTCGGAG
>NZ_JBVCWP010000093.1:0-13129 GCF_057460485.1 Boseongicola sp. | reverse complement strand
GGGCTCATGCACTAAATCGCTCCGCGATAGGGGCGCTTGTGGCGGGTGTTGCGCAGAACAAGGATTTGTTGCGCGGATTTTGGTGTCGGGTGTGTGCTGTTGGCCGAGGTGATTTTGCCTCGATTGACAGAGGACATTCCGATGAACATTCAACAATCGACACCAATGACGCCCCTGCGTGCCCGGATGATTGCCGATATGATATCGCGCAATCTCGGCCCTGCATCCCAGACCAGCCACCTGCGCGCCTGCAAGCGGTCTGCGGCCTGGCTCGGTCGCTCGCCGGAGACGGCGACGGCGACGGCGACGGCGACGCCGGATGATGTGAAGTATTTCCAGCAGCAACTCATAGAGAGCGGGACAAGCATCTGCATGCGCAACCAGGTGATTTTAATTGGTGCCGCACTCATAAATTTTGCATCGGCGCGTATTTCCGGTCGGAGCGCTAAACATTACGCATCTGCCCCTCATGTTACTCGCAACACGTGCACACACACCCGCTGCTGACGTCATAACAGAATAGTTGAAATGACAATTCTACACGGTCGCCAACGAACGCTTACCAGTTTGATGCCCATGATCGGCAATGCGGATCGGCAAAGACTTGCCATATCCATCGTAAAAGCCTTATAAACATTCAACTTTTTACGGATACCTGATCGGCAAAGAATGTTGGAAACGCCTGGCAGAATAGAACCCTGTTTCTTTGAGGAACACATCCCTGCTGAGTTGGCTGACCTTTCGGTTGAGATACAGCGAGAAGCGAGCGGGCTTGGGCAAGGCTTGCATCCAGACAGCGCCGCTGAGCTGGCCGATCTGGTGCGGATGATGAACTGTTATTACTCCAACCTGATCGAAGGTCACAACACGAGACCAAGAGACATCGAAAAAGCCCTCGCTGGTGCCGAGTTGGAAGAAGACACGCGTCCTCTGGCATTGGAGGCACGAGCACATATTATCGTGCAGCGTGCAATCGATGAGATGCAACGCAACGGTACAATGCCTGTACCAACCGCGGTCGAATTCCTAGCTTGGGTCCATCAAGCCTTTTACAACGAGATGCCCGAAGAGTTACGTGTCATCGAACACCCCGACGGCTCGCAGGAGCCGATTGTTCCCGGGCGCATGCGCCAAGATGGAGATTCAGAAGTTGCGGTTGGGCGCCATCACCCGCCGTCATCCATGAGGGTATCGGCATTCATGGATCATTTCGACAAGCGCTTCCAAATTGCCGCACGTTCAGCGAGTAGCCGGATCATTGCCATTGCCTCCGCTCATCATCGCCTCAACTTCATCCATCCGTTCCCGGATGGCAACGGTCGCGTTAGCCGTCTTATGTCGCACGCCATGGCCCTCAACGCCGGTATTGGCGGCCAAGGTCTATGGTCCATATCTCGTGGCCTTGCCCGAGGACTGAAGGATCGAGGAGAATATAAACAGATGATGGATCATGCCGACAGCCCTCGCCATGGGGATCGCGACGGCCGCAGGAACCTTTCAGAAGCCGCACTGAAGACATTCAGCGCATGGTTCCTGAATGTCGCACTGGATCAGATCACCTTTTCTGCAAAGCTTTTTGATCTGGGCGGGCTGGACAAACGCTATCAGCGCCTGGTCGCAGATACGATCGACGACAAGCGTGCGCCAGACTTGATTTCAGCAGTTTTGCGCCACGGAGCGCTGGACCGTGGCGACGCGCAAATAGTGCTCAAAACCTCCGAGAGGACGGCTCGCAATACGCTTAAACAACTCACCACGGCTGGCTTTCTGACGTCTGCGTCGCCCAAGACACCGGTTCGCCTTGCCTTCCCGCTAGACTACCGAGAGCGTCTTTTCCCAAACCTATTTGCGGATGCCGATCTACCAGCGTGACGCTTATGGCATAACCATTTGCGCACTACATGAACTTCTGCGCGTCAACTTGCCAAGCTACCATCCAGCAGGGTTCTGTCGCAAATTTTATTGCATGACGGAACGACAGGTATTGCCGGACGTGAGCTTGCCTTTGAAATCAATCGTCACGCTCTGATGCCCACCTGCTGACTTAAAGAGCGGCGTTTATCACAGGTACGCTGGCCCATATTCTGAAACTTTGCGACAGAACCGAAGTCCGCTACGAGCCCTTCGGGCAGGCCGCCTGAACAACGTCGGCATGGGCCATCTACAGCAGGTTGACTGCGCATGCGGTGACTACAGCGTCAATCACCGCATAACTTGCGGTGATTGTACTTGAGCTATGCGGTGAATATGGTCTGCATCCACGAACATGCAGACTGGCCCCGGTTCCGCTGGTCGGCTGAAGCGATCACGGATCGGCTTGCCACGGTCCGCTATCGGCAGGGACGGCTGATCGGGCGGATGGAATCGCTCGGCCTCGATCAGCAGAACGAGGCCCTCCTGCGCACCCTGACCGAGGACGTTGTCAAATCGAGCAACATGGAAGGCGAGACGCTCGACGCGGGCGTGGTACGGTCGTCAATTGCCCGGCAGCTCGGGATCGAAATCGGCGCGCTTTCCCCGACCGACCGGAATGTCGAAGGGGTAGTCGAAAGGATGCTTGACGCGACCCCGAACCACGCCAAGCCGTTAAACGAGGCCCGAGTGTTCGATTGGCATGCCTCGCTCTTCCCAGCCGGACGCAGCGGCATAACCAGGATCGCCGTCGGCGCCTGGCGCGATGCGACTGCGGGGCCGATGCAGGTTGTCTCCGGCCCCTATGGACGGGAGCGTGTGCATTTCGAGGCACCCCAGCAGGCCCAGCAACTGCCCACTGAGATGGCCAACTTCCTCGAGGCACCAGACAAAACCGACGCTGTCCTGCGCGCGGGGCTTGCCATCTTTGGTTCGTCACAATCCATCCATTCGAGGATGGCAATGGTCGCATCGCCCGCGCGGGTGCCGACATGGCGCTTGCACGCGCCGAAGGCAGCCCGCAGCGCTTCTACAGCATGTCAGCCCAAATTCGCCGGGAGCGTGATGCCTATTATGACGCACTGGAGCGCAGCCAGAAGGGCGAACTCGACGTGACCGACTGGCTGGTCTGGTTCCCCGATTGTCTGGACCGTGCGATCCTTCGCGCCGACGACGTGCTCGGCGAGGTCCTGCGCGAGGCGAACGTCTGGGAGCGGTTGCGCGACCAGCCGCTCCCAGACCGGCAACGCGCGGTCGTCAATCGGCTGCTGGACGGGTTCGAAGGCAAGCTCACGTCCGGCAAATGGGCGAAACTCACCAAGGTCTCCACCGACACCGCACTGCGCGACATAACCGACCTCGTAGCACTCGCAGGATTGCGCAAGGACCAGGGCGGCGGGCGCAGCACAAGATACAGCTTGGCCGTTCGGTAAGCAGCCTTTGGAGTGACTTTTCAAATGTCGTAGGTAACGTCGACATTTTCAGAAAATCGGTCGATCGGCCTGTAGACTTTTAAAAGCCACGTGCCGCCTTTGAAGGCGAGGCTTTTGCCCAGTGCGCTGTCAATGAGAGCATTCAGCGACCAGACAACCCAAATGTCCTTTTCAAGCAGATGGGTAGGCCGCCCCAGTATTGAGGCGGCCGTTTCAAGCGCGTCGATTTTGTCTTGGTCGGTAAGAGAAAAGTAGGTTTGGACTTTGGACATTATACGGCGGCCAGAACGCTCAGTTCTTGAGCCAGCCATGTCGGCGCACCTGCACGTAACGCAAAGAGCTCCTGACTTTCCTCAGCGTTTGGGTGCGGCCAGAGGCGCTGCAGAGCGTGCATTGCTTCAGATTGGCCATAATAAGCCGTTGCCCTGAAGGCGTGCCCTGCTCTGCTATGTGGCGCGCGCACCTGCCAGTTTGGCGCGTGTTGCAGATCAACATTCTGTGCACCGAGTTTGAGACGGCGGCTGGGACTAGATGCCTTTATGTGGTTGCTTCAATTGTAGTCGGTTGTTCTTCCCACCAGTCGACGGCTGAAGCGGAAACCTTGCAGATCGGAAGGCACTAGAAACTGGCTCTGTTGCACAAATCAGGCTGCGGTCAAGTTCCCCCTTAACGGCCCACTCGCTTCAAAATTAGGTAAGAAAAAGACTGCAAACCTAGCCGCTTTTCAGACCTATCATTCTGGCATGTCCACGACGGCCACCCCCTTAATGCAGTCACGTGCCAATTCGACCAGATGGGCATGATGCGTGAAGAGGATCGCCTGCCCGTTCGCTCCAATCTCGGCGCAAAGCTGCAGGGCCGCCCGAGCGCGCGTGTCGTCGAAGGTCTCCATGATGTCGTCGAGGATCATCGGCAGCGGCCCTGGATCGCGGGCAAAGCTGCGATATCCTGCCAGTCGCAGAGCAAAGTACAACTGACCCATCGTACCCGTCGACATCTGTTCCACAGGAACCGTGCTGCCGTCGGGCTGAATACCAACGAGCTTTTCGCCTTCGGCCTGGCTCCAGACATCCACGCCGGTCCAGGCGGGGGTGGTCATGGTGACAAAGGCCTCTTCGACGTCACGCAACATGCTGCTGCGCCGTTCAGCCGCAAGCCGACGCAGCGCCCCGCGCGCCGCAAGCACCCCCAGCCGGGCCACCGCCGATTGACGCGCGCCCCTACGGAGTTCTTCGCGCAGGGTTGCCTGTTCGGTGGCCAGGTCGCTGCGGTCGGCGGCCTCAAACGCCGCTCGGTACAGACGGTCAGCCTCGCGCTGCGCATCGCGGGCAGTGTCGCGGGTGTCTTGCGCGTCTTTCAAGGCCTGTTCCAGCTCTGCCGCGCGCGCGGCGTCCGGCATCCGGTCCAATTCCTCGGCAAAGAGATCGGCATCTACACCGTCACGGGTTTTCTGGCGGTCGCGGTCCGCCGTTGCCTTATCGGCACGCAGATGATCGCGTTCGACCAGCTTTCCCACCCGGTCCCGAGGCGTTAGGTCTGCCCCGCTTTGCCCTTCGAAGCAGACCGCCAGGTCCTGCTGTGCGGTGCGCAGGTCGGCATCTACGCGACGTTTCGCCCGATCTGCGTCATCTCGGCGGGTCTCGGCCTCCGCTCTTTTTTCGTCGGCGCGCGTGGCCGTCAACACGCGTGCACGCGTACGGTCGATGACCTGAACGGGGTCGGCACGGGCCTCCTCTTCAGGATCATCCATGATCCGAGCCAAGCGCTGCGATCCCTCTGTCAGGGCCGCAATCGCCTGTTTCAGGTCCTCAATCCGAGCGGCGAGCTTCTGACGATCAGCGTGCACCTGCTGCAAACTGCGCAGGTGCGGCAGGGCGATACGGATCCCTTCGAGCGAGCGATCCGGCAGAGGCAGAGTAGCCGTCAACCGGTCGAGCCTGCTTTGCGCCTCTTCGCAGAGGCTCCGGCAAAGCTCAGACTTGCTCTCCAGCTTGGCGATGGCCGTCTCGCCATCCTCCCATCTGGTCCAGGCCTTGCGGTCAGTGTCCTCCAGCGTCAAGATCCGTTGCACCTGAACAGGCAGGTCGCCCTGATCGAGGTAAAGGCCAAGAGGCCGCCCAGCATCAGCCAGCGCGTTGCGCGCATTCTGCTGCCGCGTTAGGCGGGCCGCCAGAGACACTTGCGCGTTGGAAAGGTTTGCGGCAGCTTCGCCCGCTGCGTTTAGGGCTTGTAGCCGTGCTCCAAAGGCTGAGGGGGCCGCGTTTTCGCCCAATCCCAGCGCAAGCGACAGTCTCGAACAGCGCTCCCACAGCTGGTCTCGGTGAGTAACCAAGTCGTCGTGACGCGTCTTTGCGGTGTCATGCCGAACCTCAGCCGTCCGCTTCTGACCTTGCGCTGCGAGCAACCTTTGCCGCGCCTCGGAACCAGTCAGGTAATGCGCGCGGGCGGCGTCATCGGCATACATCCTTGCCTCGAATTGATCTGCGGTCTCAATGGACAGATCGTTGCGATGACTGCTCCAAGCCATGTCACGCAGACGCCGAGTCTCTTCCGTCATGACGATGTCGACGGCGCCAGGCGCGGCCTCGAGCGAAGAAAGATCGGCCCGCGCCTCGGCCAGTTCTGCGGCGCGGGCGTCGAGGTCTTTGCGTGCCGACCCGCGCTCGGCGGTCAGGGCCGCCCAATCCCGGGCGAATTCCTCCAGTGTCTCGCGCGCGGGTAGGCCCGCATCGATGAGTTCCTTCCAGGATCCCGGCAGGCTGGCGGTGGCCTTTGTCAGACGCGCCAAAGCTTGATCCTGTTCTGTCTCCAAAGCGGAAAGATCCGCCACAGCCTGCCAAACATCGAAGGCGGCTCGCAGCGCAGTCAGGTCCTGCGGTTCCGCTGGCGCATCACCGTGTTGGGCTCGGGCTGTTTCAAAGGCTTCCTGCGCCGCGTCCGCTGAAAGGTTGGCGGTCAGGCAGTCCTGGATTGCACTGGCCAGATCCTCGAGCGCATGAGGCTCCAAGGCAACCGCGGATGCCGGCGCGTCCGGCACCAGGAGGAGCGCCAGAGCGGCGTTTATCTGGCTGGTGAGTTTCTCTTGGTCTTCGATGCGCCGGGCAAGATCGGCCCGCGCGGTGGTGGCCCGGCCCATCAGCGGTGCCCCGTCGATGGTGAGCTGATCGAGCCGTTCTAGCTCTGCAGCCAACGGCTGCGTCAGCATGTCGATCGGGTTGTCTGCGACGATCTGATCTTGCTTGGCGATTTCTTCGTCCACTTCCGTGATCCGGATCCTCAGAGCGGCAATTTTTTCGACGAGGCCCGCCACGCGCTCTGCCGCACCAGTAGGGAGATCGGGGCCGTCCGGTAAATTGGTCAGGGCCCCTGTCAGCTGCCGTATCTCCTCGGTCCGATCATACCAGACGAGCGCGGCCTTGGCCGCCGCCTGTCGTTGATGGGTCTGTCGTAACTCGGCATTGGCAGCGTCAAACGCGACTGCAGCCCCGTCACGATCGCGGCGCAGGGTGCGCTCTCGTTCCGTCGTCAGGCGATCGGCGCGCAACTCGCGGCCAATTTCTTTCAGGCGATCACTGCCTGTTTTCAGAACGGTGCCCCGACCGCGTTTCTTATGAAATTTGTCGGCCCGCTCCTCCAGCGCCTCCAGAGTTTGTGCCATGCCCGTCATGCCAGAGAGACCTGCGTGCAGAAGCTGTCCCAGATCCCCCTGCGCCGCGGCGATCCGTTCTCCGCCTTCGCGCAACCCCTTCTCGTCGAGCGAAAACCGTTCCTCGTATGCGCTCCGCATCACGCCGTGCAAAGCGCCCGACAAGATCGCCTCGTTTACCGGGCGGTCATTCGCGTCCAGCAGCGATTGGGACCTCTTGCTGTTGCGGCGCAAGATCGTGGCCCCGCGCCCAGGCAGGTCAAGCTCTGCGCCAACCAGAAGATCGCTTCGATCGAAGCGGAAGGCATAGGGATGCGCCCCGCTCTTGAACCCGAAAAGCAGTTCCAGAAAGCCGTGGAATGCCGTGGACTTGCCCGCCTCGTTCGGACCAAAGATCACCGTCACGTCGGGCGTGCCGTCATCATGCTTTGGAAAAGCGATCTCGGCCTCCTTGAAACGACCATAGCGGATCAGATCGAGCCGGTTCAGCCTCACTGCGCGGCTCCCGCGTGCAATGTCAGGGAGACTTCGGCAATAGCTTCCTCCAGAAGCACATCCAGTCCGTCCTCATCAAGCTCGTCTGTGATCTCGGATGGCAGGGCGAGACGCAGCTCTTCGAGCTGTTGCATGGCGGCCTGTCGAAAGCCATCTTCGACCAGTTCGTCGTGCATCAGGCGGACGAGATCGTCAGTCTCAGCTCCCAGTTTGCGGGGCGGCGGGGTAGATCTGACCTTGTCGAGAAATACGCCGTCGATGCTATCTAGCACCTCCGTCGCCAGCTCCGCCACCAGGTCCGTCCCATGACGGTCCGAGGTGACGAGCAGACGCACTGCCATATCGCGACCCGGCACTTGCGCGCTCAACAACGCGTCGCGCAAGCTACGCAGGACCTCCTGTTGGTCAGAACATGCCCTCAGATCCAGCGCGCATTCGGAAAATCCCAGGTGACCAATGGCGCGGCGTTCGAACTCCGGCGTGCCCTCTCCCAGGGACACGAGGGTCACGGTACCACCCTTGCGCTCGCCAAAGTGACGGGGCTGTGGGATGCCGGGCATCACCGCCAGAACCGGTTCGTCGACACGCTCGAAGGGCGCGTGAATGTGCCCGAGGCACCAGAGGTCGAACCCATGTGCCATCAGATCCCGTTCGGCGCAGGGCGCATAGGGATCATGACCCGGCGCGCCGCCAAGCGAGGTATGCATCAAACCAACGTTGCGCTTGCCAGGCACAGGTTGGGGATAATCCGGTAGGAAACTCTGCGCCACATGAGCCGCATCGAACGAAAGTCCGTGGAACGCCACGTCGCCGATCTCGACCGTTGGAGCGCCCTTGTGCAGAAGGTGGATGTTCGGCCCCAAATCTCCGTGCGCGCGGTGATCGAGCAGTGCATCGTGGTTACCCCTGATCAGCACCGCAGGCACACCGGCCTCGGAGACACGCGACAGCTGTGCAATCAGAAAGGCGCGGGATTTTAGATCCGGGTGATCGTTGTCAAAGATGTCACCCGCCAGCACCAACGCATCGACATGTTCCGAGATCGCTAAGTCGATGATCTCGGCAAAGGTGTCGCGGCTGGCTCGTTTCAACCGGTCGCCTAAGTCGGGATTACGCAGCGCCACGGATTGGATTGGTGATCCGAGGTGAATGTCAGCAGAAACGAGAAAGCGCATCATATTCCGTCCATAGTCCCGCGAATAGTGCGGCTTCTGCGTTGATACACCTATTTTGCATTTGTTCTAATCCGTCTCTCTGTTCCTCGATGTAGCGACCGGCTCTTGCCTGACAGAGACGTGATGGTCGCGCGGCTTCCCGTCGGTCCTGCTCCAGCGTCGATGTGCTGGAAGTATGATGAGTGCAAGTGTTGGAATCATAGGCTATCCTCAACCACCAACTGCCAGGCAAACTCATGAAACCAAGTTTCACGCTCTACAACAGCCATATTCGAAAAGTTATCGGCGATTTAGCAATCCTGTCCGCGCTTGCGCTCGTGTTTGCAGTCGCGCCTGTTCAAGCGCAGACGTCGCCGAACACCCTTGATTCACCCACCAGTGACCCGCAAAAAAAGAGGTCGCTGTCACACCCGATGTTCGCGACTCAGAAATCGCAGATCGTCTAAGGCGGATTCTGGTCGCCAGTGAATGGTTTAGCTCTCTGGCCGTCTCGGTGCGCGAGGGCATCGTCTTTATCGATGGTCAGGCCGATGGAACCGATCTGTCTAACGCCGGTGAAAACCTGCTTGTCCCCGAGGAGAAGAAAGGCTCGACCCGTAGCTGAAGTCTCCCTTGCACTTCCGGCCACTAAGTTTCGCAACCACCTCGTCAAGATGCCAGATATCGCCGGGTCGAGGCAGCCGGCGACGTAATCCACGCGCGACCATTGGCCCAAATTTCGTGACCGATCTACGGATGGCTTCGGAGGATACGTCACGGCAAACTTTGTGACAAAACCGGCCAGACCCTCACGGTGCATGACAACGTGGTTCAAAATTGGGCGGCCCCCGCACCGCAAGTCACGCGGTGGTCAGCCGCGGTATTCGGATCTAGCGATTGAGATTTGTCTTACGTTGCGGGCCCTGTTTCGACTTGCGTTGAGACAAACGCAGGGCTTCATGCGGTCGATTGCGTAACCGATGAACTTGAATCTTCCAGTGCCCGATGTCTCGACGTTTTCGCGCAGCAGCTCGGAGTTGAAGATCGGACATCGTCCACGTCGTTCTGAGGGGCCAATCACGCTCATTGTGGATTCAACTGGGCTCAAGATGCATGGTGGAAATGGTTGGAACGCCAAGAAGCATGGCACCACGAGGCCACGCAAAACATGCCGCAATCTGCATCTCGCTTTCAATCCGGACTCGGTCGCCCGATCTCCGAACGCACCGCTTGAATTCCGTTTCGAGTTGGGCGCGTTCCGGGCCGACGTTGATCCCTGCAACAGCGCCGGATGCCGCCAGACTTTGAGTTTGGTAAAGTTTGAACCCCACCAACATCCGCCCCAGTCCGTAAAACCGCAGGTTTGCATTTGCAGTATTACCCACATATCTTATTTCTAGGTACAATTGGAGGCTGACATGGCAGGAACGAGCGTCACACTTGGCCCATATTGGGATGATTTTATCTCATTGATGCTAAAGGAAGGTCGTTATGGTTCAACAAGCGAGCTAATCCGCGCATCTCTGCGGCTCATGGAAGAACAAGAGGGACAACGGGCACGACTGCGCGTGGCCCTCATGGACGGCAAGCGTTCTGGCGATGCCGGACCTCTCGATATGACTGCAATCAAGGCGCAAGCGCGGGCTCAAACGAGCGCCAAGGATGCGTGAAATCCGGATTAGCGAAGCCGCCAAATCTGATCTCATAGACCTCTGGGCCACAACGTTTGATAAGTGGGGCATGGATCAAGCCGATCGATATCTTGATGATATTGATCGTTCCCTCCAGAGCCTCGCCGAAAGCCCGTTTCTGGGCCCTGAGTGTTCAGAAATCCTAATCGGTGCCAGACGTTTGCTCACCGGACGACACTTGGCGTTTTATGAAGTCTCAGAGGCCGCGATCTATGTGATACGCGTTTTGCATCAGTCTATCGACGTGCAACAGCAGCTCCGAGCTTCATGAGGCGAAGCAATTTCCGATAAGGACCAGCTAGGGTCAGGATGGTGGGCCCGCGATCCTAAGGCGCGGCAAAGCGAGAACTGGCGCCGAGCCTGGATCACTGGTCGCACAAGGGGCTCAACAATCGCGCAGATAACAGCCACCTGTCGTCGGGTTAGAGCGACGCGGAGACCCGGCGGACCGCTGGTTCAAGCGATTGCGGTCGCACCCGCGATCTCATCAGTCAAATGCACGAAGGATCGACACCCACATGGGCGGAGACGCCGCCATGGCGGCTGCGGGCACCGCCGAGTGCCTGATCAGTGCCAAAGCACTGGCGTGCGAAACACAACACGCAACGAAACAGATGCGCTACACTTGATTTGTTTGGTGCAGTCATTGCGTTTAAGCCTTTCTTGAGGTTCGCAGCAAAGGAGAATGCGCATGAACATGATGGCTCACCGGCAATTTCCCCCGGGGGCCCAGGAGGCCTGCGATCGCACGCGCTCCTTGACGCCAGTGTTCTCTATCCGGCCCCGATGCGCGACCTCAATGGATGACACGATGCGCACTGAGATCGCGGCGCGGCTCGTCGAGGAATACGGCAGTCCAGCAGCGGCTGCTGATGCGGTTTGGGCGCAAGCGCGTGAGAACACATGGTACCGGGAGGGGGAGTAGACTGAGCGGTATCTGTTGCGTACCGCCGTTGCGGTGGATGTACGCAACGAAGCCGCACTTTCGTTTCTGGTCGCCTGGCATGGTCAGCCCATTGGCCAGCTCAGTCACGACGGATTTGAATGGCGATGGCAGCCACAGGACGGGTTTGATCTGCCGCTCGTGTAACAGCGGGTTCCGGGCAGGCTTCCTCCCTGCATACTGTCACTGTTGCCTGAAGGCTGGCTGGAGAAGGTTCTCAAGGACAAAGACGAGCGCGCTGTGCTGCGCTCGGGCAAACGATATATGTCCAACATTACGATCAGCGAAGACGCAGGCGAGCTTCCGTCGCCACCGGCAGACACTCTGGCCGTATCGTTGTCCCGATATACCCGCAACGGTGTGTTTACTGGACGCTATGCTGGTCCGGGGCGCGGCAAGCTTGAAGCAGACTTCGAGGCGGGGCTGGCGCGCCTTTATGAGCGGGCGGACACACCGCGCCTGTCTGGCGTTCAGATCAAGGCGCCTATGGTTTTGGCGCGGGATGGTCAATTGTCGCCAAGCGCGGGCCTGCCGTTCACCCATATCCTGAAACCGGCGGGAACAGCTGGGTTTCAGGGGCTTCCCGTGATCGAATATCTTGCGATGTCTCTTGGCCGTACTTCGGGGTTGGAAGCGCCTGACATCGCTCTGGTCCCAATGCCGGATGACATGCCCCCAGCCTTGCTGGTCGAGCGGTGCGATATCCGCACATCGCGCGCGGATGAACGCCGTTTTGCCTTGGAGGACCTGTGTTCGGTTCTCGATTTGCCCCCTGACGCCAAATACGATGGAACAATCGAGCGGATAACCCGCGCAGTTCAACCGCTGTCGACATCTGCCGGGGAAGATCTGCCGTTGGTGATCAAGCGCGCCCTGTTCGCCTGGTTGATCGGCGACGGCGATATGCACTTGAAGAATTTGGCGCTCCTAAAGATTGCCGGGCCTGCTGCGGATCGTTTCAGCACGATCCGCCTCGCGCCGCTCTATGATGCGGTCACGACCAGGGTCTTTCCGAGCCTTGAACATGACCGCATGGCCCTGAAACTGAACGGCAAAGATGACCGTTTGCGGCGCAGCGACTTTATGCAGATGGCGGCGATTGCGGGCTTGTCAGCGGCTGATGCTGATAACGAGATTGACCTTTTTTTGCAACGTTTTACCGAAGCCATCGACAGGGTTTCTTTGCCTGATCTGCCCGGCATGGACCGTGATATAAAGGAACGAGCAGAGGCGATGGTTTCTATTTGTAGGGAGCGGGTTACGGCAGTCGCTTAAATAAAGCGACTTTGAACGTCTTTAGATCAAATCGAAATCGCTGTTTTGAAAAAATACGAAAACTGTATTTCCACCTAAGCGATGGCCGTGTTGCATAGATCAACGTCAACTGGGAACGCGCCCTCCCCGAGACGGAATTCAGGCGGTGCGTTCAAAACTTGGGCGGCCAAGTCCGGTCATCCGGTTGAGAACCCGGACGCCAATCTTGGCTTCTGTTTTCTGATTTTCGAAGTTGCGCGCCTTTGGCTTGGGCCCGATAACGGCTTTCCAGCGGCCCATGAGAGTTTCACCTCGGCTGCGTTGATTGTAGCCAGTGGCTTTCTGTCAGGCCATCCGCCCGCGGGCTGCGATCTCGGCGATATGGCGGTCACGTGCCGTCGTATCTTTGGCCCCATTGGGGCTCAGTATTGCGTTCTTGGGAGGTGAGATCGATCGTCGATCCGAACCGAGCGGCTAGCAAATCAGATGTTGGTTCTCCGTCGTAAGCTCCATCTGCGAGGAACAGATCGACCGGGCCGTCGACTTGATCCAACAGACCTGGCAGCGCCGTCGGATCGCCGACGTCATCCTTGGTTAGGTCC
>NZ_JBVCWP010000092.1:0-13196 GCF_057460485.1 Boseongicola sp. | reverse complement strand
GTGATCGCGACGCAGATGATGCAAGGTTTGCCCATAATGTCCCTCAAATATCAAAGAAGATGGTCTCAATCGGACCCTGAATGTGAATGTCGAACCGATAAATCCCAGCGCCCTCTTTTCGGGCCAGCAACGTCGACACACGTGCCTGATGTTCGATACGCGCAAGGATCGGATCCGCAGCATTGGCCGCACTTTCGTCCTCGAAATACGCCCGCGTCTGAAGGCCGATATTGATCCCCCGCGCCACGATCCACACCGTTATATGAGGCGCCTGCATCCGCCCGTCGGGCATTGGAACCGCACCTGGCTTTACCGTCTCAAAGGTATACTCGCCGGTCTCCATATCGCCTGGAGACCGTCCCCACCCGGTAAAATTCGGATCAGCCTTCCCCCGCACCTCGTTGGCCGAGGGAAACAAACCCGCCGCATCCGGTTGCCATATTTCGATCATCGCATCGCGCATCGGCGCACCCATCCCGTCAAAGACCGTACCCTTAATCGTGATCTCCTCACCCTGCACCGGACCGGTTTTCATCGATGTGCCAAGATCGCCGCCATACATCTCGATGCCGGTAAAATTCGGCATGCACCCAATATGTACATACGGGCCCGCCGTCTGGCTTGGGCTTTCCTTCAGATACTCAGTTTTCTGCACCATTTATCAAAGTCCCTCTTTGCGGTTCTCGAAGTAGGTCTGGCGCCGCCCACGCAGCACAATGTCAAACTTGTACGCTCGGCTGTCCATTGGCACCGTGCGCTGCATATCCAGCGGAGCAACCAACGCATCAAGCGCCTCCTGGCTTTTTAACACTCCGACAATCGGACATAGCGGAATAAGCGGATCCCCCTCGAAATACATCTGTGTGATCAGCCGTTGCGCAAACCCGTGCCCAAAGACGCTGAAGTGAATATGGGCAGGCCGCCAGTCGTTTGGCCCATTGGGCCAAGGATAGGGTCCGGGCTGTATAGTGCGGAACTCGTAGCTGCCATCCTCACCCGTGATCGTGCGCCCACAGCCGCCAAAGTTCGGATCCAAAGCCGCCTGATACGCCTCTTTCTTGTGGCGATATCTCCCCCCCGCATTGGCCTGCCAAAACTCCAACAGCGCCCCCGGCACGGACCGGCCCATCTCGTCCAACACGCGCCCATGCACAATGATCCGTGGCCCGATCGCGGTCTCCCCCGGTTGGGCGAAATTCACGATCAGATCGTTATCCAACTCACCGATCAGACCCTGCCCAAACACCGGCGAGGTTTCTTCGCTTAACGTTGTCGGAAATGACAAAAGGGCTGCCGTCGGGCTGCGCTTCACCGAAGTCTTATAGGCGGGCGTGTAGGCATCCGGCTGTTGATCCCGGTCACGTCGCACAAACCCGCCGGTCTGTTTGATAAGGCTCATAAAGCAACTCCCATCTTGTCGTAGGTCTGTTTGGCGAGCTTAATCGCATGATTGGCTTTAGGTACGCCCGCATAAACGGCTACATGCATAAACGCCTGCAACACATCCTGCGGGCTGGCTCCGGTGTTGGCACTGGCGCGGATATGCATCGGTATCTCGTCGAAATTCCCCGTCGCCGCCAAAAGCGCCAGCGTCAGCATCGACCGCTCGCGACGCGAGATCGTATCATCCGCCCAAAGCGTGCCCCAGGCCCCTTCGGTGATCATCTCTTGAAACGGCGCATCAAATGCCACCTTGTCCGCTTCGACCTTATCAACATGGGCGTCACCAAGAACCGCGCGTCGCACCCTCATGCCGTCATCAGATCGGCTCATGGCAGTCTCCTCTTCAGTATGGCAAGCCCACATAATTTTCGGCCATCGCAGTTTGCGCTGCTTTGTTCGACCGCAAGAATTCTAATTCAGCAATTTGCATCTTCAGATCAAAATCCGACTGACCCGGATAACGATGCATCACCGACGAGAACCACCAGGAAAACCGCTCGGCCTTCCAGACACGCGCCAAGGCGGTCGCGGAATATCCATCTATACCAACCTCAGACCCGTTTTCATAAAAGTCCCGCAACGCATTATAAAGATAATGCACATCAGACGCCGCCGTGTTCAGGCCCTTGGCACCGGTCGGCGGTACAATATGCGCCGCATCCCCGCATAGGCACAACCGCCCCCAGCGCATCGGCTCGGTCACAAACGACCGAAGCGGAGCAATGGATTTCTCAATCGACGGTCCCGTTATCAGTTTGTCCGCTTGATCTTTCGGGATCCGACGTTTCAACTCAGCCCAAAACGCGTCATCCGTCCAGTCTTCAACGCAGTCGTCCAACGAACACTGGATATAATAGCGGCTCAGGTTCTCGTTGCGCATCGAACACAACGCGAAGCCGCGCGCCGAATTGGCATAGATCAACTCGTGATTGACCGGTGGAGTCTCGCTTAAAACGCCAAGCCAACCAAAGGGATAAACCTTTTCGTATTCGCGCCGCACATCGTCAGGAATGGTCTTGCGGCTCACCCCGTGAAATCCGTCACAGCCTGCCACGAAATCACACTCAATCCGCCGCGCTTCGCCATCGACTGTATAGGTCACCTGCGGTGCATCGCTGTCTGCGCCACGAATAACCACGTCCTCGACGCTAAACTCGATCCGCCCACCTGCAGCCTCGCGCGCCGCGTAAAGATCGCGCGTCACTTCGGTTTGCCCGTAAACCATCACCGGCGTGCCGGTGTGCTCGGAAAAATCGATCCGAAACATCTCGTCGCCGTAAGAAATCAAGGCGCCGTCATGGATGAAGCCCTCAGCGTGCATCCGGTTCGCACAGCCAGCTTCCTCCATCAAAGCCACAAGCCCTTGCTCAAGCACCCCCGCCCGGATACGGCCCAGCACATAATCCTTAGTCTTACGCTCGACCACGACGCTGTCGATCCCACGAACGTGTAAAAGCTGCGAAAGCAAAAGCCCCGAAGGTCCGCCGCCTATGATTGCAACTTGCGTCCGCATCGTTCGTTAAACCCTTGTAATCTTTAGTCTGGTCTTCAATTCCGTCCGGCAAAACGCATGCAAAAAGCACGTCTGCTCGGACACATCCAACATATCCTGCGCCACTGCATCAGCCTCGCTCGTTACCAGATGCACATGGGTTTCAACCGGGTCCGCTTCGCCCGCGCGTCCCGTTCCGCCCGACGCCCCACCAAGACTGAAATGCGTGTCCTGCACGATCGAATAGGACAGTAAGTCCAACTTCTCCATCGACGCCATCCGGCCAAACTGCGTCATAAAACAAAACGCAATTCCCGCCGAAATGTAACTCACCGCATCTGGCGCGCGCCCCATTCCACCCGCCGCCGGAGCCTCCTCGCTTAAAAAGCGGAAAACCGACCCTCGCGGGCTATAAAGATGCTGCTCGATCTCTTTGATGCCATCGGCGCGCAGCGTGCAGATCGCCGCCGGATTAAGCGTGCGATCCTGTTCGTCTGTCAGGCTTGACGCGGCCTTCGCAGTGCCCTTTTGCACCGCCTTTTCAGGCGAGATCCCAAGGCGCTCAATCAAGGTCAAATCCGTCTCGCCAGCTTCCGGCGCCGCGCCCTTTGGATCACCCACAGCCGGACCTTCCAACTTCACTGCATTGGCAGGGTCAATCTCGACGCCGTTTTTCGACAGCGTAAAATAACTTGGTAAAACGCCCCGCATCAAACCGTTCAGCGGCGAGGCATGCACGGCGTCCATCACCAACTGGTTCAGCGCAGCATCATCAAGATCGCACTCCACCTCGACCTCAAGCTCCACCGGCAACGCCCCACCCGTCATAGTGCGTTTACGCATCGAACCCCTCATCGTATAATAATTGTTCTGTATAATCCGCAACTTACGAAATTCAAGACCCTGTTCAGCCGCCAAAGCCGTGATCTCGTTCATATAGCTCGAAATCATTCCCGTGGTCAGAAACGACAACGGACAAGGTGCTGCGTCATACCCGCTTAGATACGCGCCCTCGTCCGAAACCAACCGCCACATCAATCCCGAACGGGCCGACACTACCAACGCTTCTTTTTGAAACCCCGACAACGATCGCACCCAGGTACGCACCGCATCGCCCTTGCGGTTTGCAGGCGCCAAAAGACCCGTCGCATCCGCATTGGTCACGCGATAAAACGGCGCACCCCCGCTTTCAGCAATGATATTTTCCCCAAGTGCCATCACGTCCCCCCATTCGTCTCACCCGGCGGCGTCCCATGCGTGTGGAACGTCTCAATTGTCTTCAAACCCCAGGCCTGACCCTTCTTACGCTCGGTCTCAGTCCAGGTGATCGTCTCCCAATCGGGCTGCAAAATCAGCCGCGCACCAGCGTTTGCCAACTCCACCCGATTGCCCGCAGGCTCCCAGACATACAGGAAAAACGTGCCCTGAATGCCATGCTTGTGCGGCCCGGTTTCGATATGAACGCCGTTTTCCAGAAAGATATCCGCCGCCCGTAAAATGTCCTCGCGCTGATCCGCGGCATAGGTCACGTGATGCAGCCGGTTCGCGCCCTTCCCGTGTTCTTCGGTGCAGGCCAGATCGTAAGTTTTGTTGTTGATCGTGAACCAACAGCCTCCAAGGCGACCGTTATCAAGCCGGATCTGCTCCGTCACACGGCTGCCCAGACAGGTCTGCATAAAATCGCGAAACTCGGTCACGTCCGAGGCCAGTAAGTTCAGATGATCCAAACGCCGCGGGCACGCACCAACGCCGTGAAACCGGCTCGACATGTTTTTCAATGCAGGCACATCGTCGCCCGTCGCCTCGAATTTCCGCGTTTCCCAGTAAATCTCGAAAACATGCCCGAACGGGTCCTCAAACCGAAACGCCCGGCCGTGGCCCGCGTCACCGTCCACCCAGCCGTGCACGCTGTACCCCGACGCCTCAATCGCCGCGACCCGGCGCGCCAGGGCCGCCTCGGACGACACCCGATAGCCGATGTGCCCGACCCCGGTCGTCTCGGACGCCGTCAGCTTCAGCGTATGGAATTCATAGTCGTCCCACGCCCGCAAATACGCACAGTCACCCTCGCGCGCCGACAGCTTCAAACCGTAAACACGGGTGAAGAAATCGAGGCTTTCCTCGAACTTATCGGTCAGAACCTCAACGTGGCCCAGATGTGCGATATCAAAACACGGCTCACCCATGGCGCCCTTACCCAAACATCGTTGTGGGCAGGAACAGCGCGATCTGCGGAAACATCACAAGGATGATCAACGCCACCAGCATCATCAGCCAAAATAGCGCCACGCCCGAAAAAATCTCGCCCAAAGACACCTTCGGCGCGATGGATTTCACGATGAACACGTTCAAGCCGACAGGCGGCGAAATCAGTCCCATCTCCAATGCCAGAACAACCAGAACACCGAACCAGATCGGATCAATGCCCTCGGCGACTATGATTGGAAAAAAGATCGGAAGCGTCAGGACAAGCATCGCAAACCCTTCCAGAAAACACCCGAGAATGATGTAAATCAGAAGGATCAACAGCAACACGCCGGTCGCTGATAAATCCAGCCCATCCATGAAACCGCCCACGGCGGTCGGTATATGGCTTAGCGCCAGAAACGGGTTGATCAGATGCGCCGCGATCAAGATCAGCATGACCGTTGCCGTCGTCACGACGGAATCTTTGGCCGCCTTCCAAAGCGCCACAATCGGCAGCGCACGCGTTACAAACCCGATCAGAATAACCGCGCTTGCCCCAACGGCCGCTGCCTCGACGGGTGAAAACAAACCACCGTAAATGCCTCCGATGGTTAGCACAATCACCGCCACAATCGGCCCCGCCCGCGATACCGCACGCAGCTTCTCTCTCAGACCAGTCTTTGGCCCCGCAGGCCCGTATTCCGGCCTAATGTAGCAAAGCACCGTTACCGCCAGCACAAACAACGACACAAGCAACAGCCCCGGAAATACGCCTGCCAAAAACAGCCGCCCGATGGATTGCTCGGTCAAAATTGCATAGATTACAAAGCCCGTAGACGGCGGGATCAAAATCCCCAACGTACCGCCCGCCGCGACCACTCCGGTCGACAGGCGCGGGTCGTATTTGTAACGCTCCATCTCGCCCAAGGCGACCTTGCCCATCGTCAAAGCCGACGCGACTGACGAGCCCGACAATGCCGCGAACCCACCGCAACCAATGACAGTCGCCGAGGCCAAACCACCCCGCACCGAACCGATCACCGCATAGGCCGCGTCGTACAATTGTCGGCTCATTCCCGTGATCGAGGCCACGTTGCCCATCAAAATGAACAAGGGGATCACAACCAGTTCGGGCGAGGACCCCAAAGTAAACGCCTCCGACGCCAAAAGAGACGTCGCCGCGTTTAACCCGTTCAACGCCCAGATGCCGAAAAAGCCGACGATGAACATCGCGAACGCGACAGGGATGCGCAGAACCAAAAGCCCAAACAGAACGATAATTCCGAAAATACCCGCCGAAGCCGCGCTCATGCGTCCTTCTCCGAGCGAATGTCGCGCCCTGTCAGGGCAAGTTCAACCGCGCGCAGTGCAAGGCCTAACGCCGCCAACAGCATGAATGCGACCATCGCCCATTGAAACCACGCTTTGGGCAGGTACAAAAGGTTGGTCGACAGGTTCAGCATCACAGAAAGCTGTGAGGAATCCCAAGTGGCCCAGGCAAGAGCGGCAAAGATCGCCGCCCCAAAAATCGCAACCACGATGTCGATCAGGTAATTCAATTTTGCCGGGAAAAAGCGCTCGAAAAGATCAACGGCGATATGCCCGCCAAGCCGGTCACACTGCGCCATCGGAGCAAAAATCATCACAGTCATCGCCATCATGGTGATGTCCTGACCGCCATAAAGCGGATTGCCAAAAGCGCGCCCCACCACATCAAGCAGAACGACACCGACCACGCAAAGAAGCGCAGCCGAGCCGATCGCGGCGGACAGGCCGATAAGCCTGTCCGCCAGTTTACGCAATTGATCCAAATGCTTACTGCTGCATTGCGGCCAATGCCGCATCGCCGCCCACACTGGCCACATAATCCGATGTCACTGAAGAAACCGCGTCAGTGAAGGCTTGGATTTCTTCTGCTGTCAGATCGACAAAGGTGTTCTTGTCATCCTTGCGCGCCCGCGCAACACCGATCACGCCGGTCTCGTTCCACGCGGTCTCGGCATTGTTTGACAAATCGCGCCCGACATTGGCCTCAAGCGCCGCTTTCGCCTCGTCCGACAGCACGTCATATGAGCTTTGGCCCATGACCGCGAAGAACGACAAACGCCCAAGCGGTGCACCGATGGTGAACGCATCCGCGACCTCGTCCAGTTTGAAGTCATCCAAAGTCGATGACCCTGTAAACACGCCATCAATCAGACCGGTCTGAAGTGCGTTGTAGACTTGATTGATCGGCATCTGCACCGGGGTCGCCCCAAGTGCCTCGGCCACCTTGCCAGCCGTCGCGCCCGCTACGCGGATTTTCAGACCTTCCAGATCGCCGGGCGTGCGGATCACCTTGTCACGCATGATCATCACGTTCGGCTCGGACGTCCAAAGCGCCACAGGCACCGTGCCGGGAAACTCTCCGCCAATCTCGGCCATCGCATCCCAAAGCGCATCGGCGCCCGATTTGCCCTCTGGCACCACGCCCGGCAGCTCGACAATCATCGCTTTCTCGAACTGTGAGGACGTATACCCCTGAAGCCCCCAGGTGATGTCAGCCACGCCCTGAACGGCACGGATATACTGCTCGACCGGGCCTTTGCCCAACTCGCCCCCGTGATAGCCACGCACGGTCAAAGAGCCGCCTGTCGCAGCTGCCAAATCCGTATTCAGCTTTTCAATGACGGATGCATTCACCGTGTGAAATGGTGGTGTGAAATTCGCGAACTTCAACTCCTGTGCCACTGCCGGAAAGGCAGCAACAACAACCAGAGCCGCGCCCAGAAATGTTGATTTAAGTGTCATTTAAGTCCTCCCAAAAAATCGGACCGCGTCATTGGCGGCTCCGAAACCCTCAGACGACGTACCCCGGAAAAGGGACGCCGCCCAACTATCATTGCCTCAAGCCGACGTCGCACGCCAGCTATCGGATGCATACCCGCCCTCGCGGACTTCCTTCGCATAGGGCGTATCAGACACCCGCACGCGAATTTCGGCCTGACGGTGCTTTTCGGCAGACGTCTTTTGCGTCTCATCCGGTTCACCCCATTTAAGCGTCAGCACATCGCCAACCGTAACCGATTGGTCGACCACACCCAAAGACAACACACAGCGCTCGTTATAGCTATAGCCGTTGAACATCGACATGCCGACCTGTCTGTCGCCATGCATCACCATATCAGCAGAAGACGACGCATAGTTCGGCTGTGGGAAGTCGATCCACTTGTAAGGAATACCGTCGTCAAAGGCCGACGCAATAACTTTAAGAACGTCCTCTTTGTTCCACTCAAACGTCACTTTTTTCCGATTCGTGCCGCTTTCCTTCATCCGGGCGAGGGCCTCCTTGCCCACGAAGTCATCCTTCTTCCAGCCAATATAGAAATCATATCCAAGCTCGAACGGATTGACGTAGTAATCCTCGATATTGTCCGACACGTAACTTCCGCCAATCGCGCCTGCGGCCTCGTACATATCCGACCCCAGCCAATCGCGATATTCGGCCATCATGCCGTCGCCCGTGTAAATCCCAGGCAGCGGAGAGGGGATCCACCCGCTCTCAAGCGTGTTGGTCGAATAGGCCCGGCTGCCGCACTGAACCAGATCAACGCCCGCGGCGCGCGCGGCCTCCATAATCGTCGAATGGATGTAATTCTTGTCCTCGTAAGGGCCCCATATTTCCAGACCCGGCGCCCCCGACATGCCGTGGCGCAGCGCCTGCACTTTCTTCGAGCCAACATTGATCCAGTCCACATGGAAGAACTTAATGTCCTGCACCGGCCCGCCGTTCATCTTCTCGAAAATCTTCGGCGCGTCGGGGCCTTGGATCTGATAGCGATAATGGGTCCGCAAAACCCGCTCGCCTTCAGGGCGCGAGGTCGAGCGCGGATCATGCTTAATCCGTACGTTCCAATTGCCGGTCGCCGCACAAAACATCAGCCAATGCGACGTCGGCGCACGCCCTACCAGAATGAATTTGTCTTCCCGCTCGCGGAAAATGATGTGGTCGCCGATCACATGGCCATTGGGCGTCACCGGGACATAATGCTTGGCCCGGTTCAGACCGAAATTCGAAAACGAGTTAATTCCGTGATGGGATAAGAAAGCCTCCGCCTGAGGCCCCTCAACGATCAGCTCATCCATATGATGGCATTGGTCGAACAAAACTGCAGTGTGCCGCCAGGCTTCCTGCTCCACCCGCCAGTTGCGAAACTCCGGCGTTACAACCGGATAGACGTACATCCCGATCTGAGAATTTCTCAGCATTTCAACAGGGTTGGCGTGGGTCTTCATCACATCGGACAGGCTCGGCATCGTTGGTGTCTCCCTTGGAGTTAGTCAGGTGTTACAAGCGAAAGCCCCGGAACGCGTGTCGCGACCCCCGGTCCGGCTTTGGCAAAATGTTCAAGATTTTCGCGCGCAAGCCGTGCATGCTCGCGCGTCAGCGCTTCGGCCCGTGCACCTTCCCGCGCCCGGATCGCGGCAAGAATGGCCTTATGCTGCCACTGCGCCCGCGTCAGGGACGCTCGAAAATTCGGGATCAGCTCCTGTTCTTTCAGGAAAGAAGACGGCGACGCCAAAGGCAGCTGAACAACCCGCTCGATCTCGCGCTGAACGATCAAACTGCCTGCCATACGCGCCAAAAGGCTGTGAAACCCGGCGTTCAGACGGACGTAGGCGTCCAGATCAATGCCGTCCGGCGCCGCAAGTGCAGTATCAATTTCTGCCAGCGTCCGTTCGGCTTCACCCATCATCAAAGGATCAGCCCCCCGCTCTGCCGCCATCCGCGCAGCCGTGCCCTCGATGACACCACGCAATTCTATCGCGTCGTTGATGTCGTCCACGGTAAAGCTGGCGACCCGCGCGCCGCCCGTCGCAATCCGCTCCAGCAGTCCTTCGGCCACGAGCCGGTCCATTGCTTGTCTCAGGGGAGTGCGGGAAATGCCAAGCCGTTCCGACAGAGCAACCTCGGGCAACCGCGTGTTCGCTTCGAACGCGCCGGTCATCACCAGTGTGCGAAGGCCCATCAGCGCCTTGTCGAACTGTGTCGACCGATCTCCCAAAGCCACCTCCCAACAGCTTACCGAGTGTAAGGGCTAGAATGTATACAGAAACCTGTCAATAGCACACATCTTGCCCTCTAACGACCGAGTTTACAACATTATGTATACATAAATGGAAATTCAGCGGAGTGCCTGCCAGCGCCCACTGCGTCAGCCATTCTCTACCAGAGCGAACGCCTGCGCCGATACAAAACCGACGTGGTACGGACGTCGCGAAATCGCCCCGAAAGCCTCTGAATTAACGAATAACGCTGAGACATTATCGGTTTCAGCTCACAGAGGAGTTTACCACCGACAAAAGTATTGTTAGTCGATCTTCGACGCATCCTTATACATCACCCGATGCCGCCGCGTTTTGATCCAGTCCTCAAGCTCCGCGTCGCTCATAAAGTGCTCGCAATTGTAGTGATCCCAATGCAGTATCTCCTCGGGCGGTCGCCGCCACCGCTTGTATGGGGCAGCAGCCGGAGGCCCGAACAGCATGATATCAAGTACCGAAATCTCCGGTGGAATTCCAAGCAATGGCCGGATCGCATCCTGCGCTTCTTCCTGCCCGATCGCCGTGACCCACCAGACGTTATACCCCAAAGCCGCCGCCGCCAGATGCGCCGACATGGTCGCGGCAGCAACCGACTGTAGCAGAATTCTCTCAGCGTTTTCATGGTAACTACGGTCCAAAGCTGAATCATCGTTCAGCACAGGAAACGCATTGGTCCATCGCATATCAGAACACACCACCACAAACCCCGGAGCCGTCGCCAGCCCGCGATAGTCAGGAGTCGGAAACTTCATCTTCGCCTTCGCCCTAAACCGCTGCTCTGCCACGAAATACTCAGCAATTTGTTGCTTCATCGCAGGCTCCCTCACCACGATGAATTGCCAAGGCTGTGAATTTGCACCCGAAGGCCCATGTCGCGCCGCTTCGATAATCATTTCATAGTGTTCAGTCGGAACTTTAAAGTCCGGATTAAACTTGCGAACCGTTACCCGATTGCGGATCACCTGCATCAAAGCATCGTATCGACTTCGATCCCCGATCTCTGGCAAATCCACTTCTGCTTCAGCGTCTTTCAGATCAACGGCGGGAGTCGTATCGGTCATCAGCGTCCTCCAAGACAATACTTAAACCCAGCAAACATCATCCGAACCCATCCGACAACAGCTTCATCGGCGCGCGCCGTTAAGGGTTCGTTCGCGGATCTCTGCTAAAGTGCCGTTCAGTTCATGAAGTTCAAAAATCCAAAAAAACGACTCTCGCCCAAATCTCTTGATATTCCTCCTCCGCCCTCTAATGTCCTAGTATTCTCAATAATTGGGATTTTAACCCAAAATTGAGGCCACACGGGAGGACTTTCAATGAACGCACTATTCACAAACGCGGCTCTGGCCATCGGCCTAATCGCAGGCACCGCCGCATCCGCACAGAACGTCGGCATCGCCACGTCAAACCCGGGCTCGCTGTTTCATAACATCGCAACAGCCGTCGCCAACGCCGCCAATGCAGGAGGCCTGAATACAACAATTCAGCCCGCGACCAGCCCCAACCAATTCATCCCCTTCGTCAATCAAGGTGGTATCGACTTCGGCGTCTCCAACCTTCAGGAGGTGAACTATTCCATCACCGGCGAAGCATGGTGGAATGGCGTCGAGAACCCCAACATCCGCGTCGTCGCGCACCTGATGCCCCTGGTCGAAGCGATCTTTGTTCGCAAAGACAGTGACATAATGTCGATCGCCGATCTAAACGGTCAACCTATGACCGACGGCTACACGGCACAAAACACCATCCTTCCACAGCTTTCGGCGTTCTATGCGACGGCTGGCATGACACGCGACGATGTCGAAAAAGTCTCGGTCGCAAGCGTCGTCGCAGGCGCTGATGCCTTCATGGCCGGTGACACCGTCGGCTTCATCTTCGCACACGGCGCCGGAAAGGTGCGCGAGGCCGACGCAGCTGTCGGTGGCCTGCGCGCCCTTGGCGTTGACGACGACAGCGACGCCGCATTGGCGGCGGCTCGCGAACACTGGCCCACAGCGTTCTTCCTCACATTGCCCGAAGGCCGGATGCCCGGCGTGCTTGAAGACACGACCTACATCGCCTTCCCGCAAGTCATATTCACCCACGCGGATGCACCCGATGATGTGGTCTACGCAATGGCCAAGGCGATGTATGAAAATGCGCAAGTCATGGCCGATACCTTCCCGCCGTTCCGCGCGTTCCGGCCCGAAAACATGAGGGGTAACAACGGGGTATCCGAATTCCACCCCGGCGCGCTGAAGTTCTTCGAAGAAGTCGGCCTCAACTGACACCGCGCCGCGCAAGCGCGACGGAAACGGGGGCACAAAGGTGCGCCCCCGAGAAAGAAGAACAGGCACGATGAAGGGCCTTCCCGCACGCATCGCAAAGCCGGTCGCAGACGTTCTTGCGGCCGGCCTTGTGCTGACTGCAATCTGCTGGGCGCTGTCACTTCAACGCAAGATCGGGTTGGACCTTTATCCACAGCAGTTCTTCGCCGCGATCCTGTTTTTCACCCTGCCCGCCGCCTACATCACACTGCCCGCACGCCGTGGCGCGCCGCGAGATCACGTCCCGCTCTACGATGTCATCCTTGCCGGCCTGTCCATGCTGGCGGTCGGATATGTCATGGTGGCCTACCCACAACTCATTCTGATGATTTTCTCGCGCCCGCCAGCGCTTTGGATCCCGGCCTTCACAATTGTTGTTCTCCTTCTGGAAGCGCTCAGGCGTACGACTGGACCCGCGCTGATCATCATCATCGGCGCCTTCCTTCTTTATGCCCTCATAGGAGATCTCGTGCCCGGCCGCCTGCAAGGGCGCCCACAGAATTGGCAGCTTCTCGCGAGTTATTTAGCCGTTGATTCCAATGGCATTCTTGGCCTTCCAATGTCAGTGGCCTCGACGGTCGTGATCACCTTTATCTTCTTCGGAGTGCTCTTGGGCGTTACCGGCGGCTCCCAGTTTTTCACCGACGCCGCGATGATCGCCATGGGGCGTTTCCGCGGTGGAT
>NZ_JBVCWP010000091.1:0-13385 GCF_057460485.1 Boseongicola sp. | reverse complement strand
TCGACGGCGAACGTGTGAAGGACGAAGGCGTCCTTGAGAAATTCGATATGTCGCTTGAGGAAGCGCAGACCTTGGTTATGACCGCCCGTATCCAGCTTGGCTGGGTCGACCCTGCGGATCTTGTGGCTGATGAAGCCGAAGCTAAAGAGGGTGAAGACGGCGCAACCGAGGAGGTCGAGGCCTGATCGCAGGCCTCGGTTCGTTTTCATGTCACGAGGTGGCAAGGACAAGTCGCGCGACGATCCCGAACGTCGCTGCATCGCCACTGGCGAAGTTCAGCCTAAGCGTGGGCTGATCCGATTTGCTGTGTCGCCTGATGGGGTCGTGGTGCCGGACGTTCTGGAGAAGCTTCCGGGTCGCGGCATCTGGGTCGCGGCGGATCGCGCAGCACTTGAAACTGCGATGAAGAAGGGTCTGTTTGCCCGCGCGGCGAAGCAAACTGTGATTGTGCCTGAAACGCTGGTAGCGGATGTGGAAACGCTTTTGGTGCGCCGGTTGATAGATGGCGTGTCGATGGCGCGCAAAGCGGGGCGCGCAATTGCCGGTTACGAGAAGGTGCGTGACTGGCTTGGCAAGGAAGACGCACGTATCCTTTTTCAGGCCTCAGACGGGTCCGAAAGAGGAAAATCAAAGCTCCATGCTCCGGGCGGAAGGGGCAGTTATTTCGAGGTGTTAACAGCATCAGAATTGGGTTTGTCCTTTGGGCGCGAACGTGTGATACATGCGGCGCTCGGATTTGGCGGACTCACTGAACGTATCAGAGAGGACGCTATTCGGCTATCTGGCGTTCGCGAAGTGGACGGTGGCCCTGCCACCGGAAAGGTAAAGTAGACCATATGAGCGATAATGACGGCAAAAAGACTCTGGGGCTGCGAAGCAGCCGTCCGGGACAGGTAAAGCAAAGCTTTAGCCACGGCCGGACCAAGAGCGTCGTGGTTGAGACGAAGCGTAAGCGTGTTGTGGTCCCGAAACCAGGCACGGCCAAACCGGCTGACGGTTCTGGTGGAACGTTCTCGCCTGCGACTGATCCTTCGAGGCGTCCCGCAGGCATCACCGACGCCGAGCTCGAACGCCGGATGAAAGCGCTCGCCGCTGCCCGTGCGGCCGAGGCCGACGAGGCGATTGCGCGTGCGGTTGAAGAAAAGTCGCGTGCGGAAGACCGTGAGCGTCGCCGCGCCGAGATCGACGCCAAAGAGCAAGAAGAGCGCGATCGCGAGGAAATGGCGAAAGCCAAGGCGGAAGATGACGAACGCCGCACCCGCGAAGCCGAAGAAGCGAAAACGCTCGCGGCGGCACCTGCCGCTCCTTCCGAAACAAAGCCAGCTGCTGCTGCACCACGCACAGGCGCGATGAAGCCTGCGCTGGCTCCGCGCAGGGATCGCGACGACCGAGATGCCCGCAAGGCAAAGCCGACGCGCGACGATAGTAGTCGCCGCGGCGGCAAGCTAACGCTGAACCAGGCGTTGACTGGTGGCGAAGGCGGACGTCAGAAATCGATGGCGGCGATGAAGCGCAAGCAAGAGCGTGCGCGTCAAAAAGCCATGGGCGGAAACGTCGAACGTGAAAAAGTAATGCGCACAGTGCGGCTTCCGGAGGCAATCACCGTGGGTGAGTTGGCCAACCGGATGTCTGAACGTGTAGCGGACATCGTGAAGTCGCTGATGACCAGCGGCATCATGGCAACGCAGAACCAGTCGATCGACGCAGATACAGCGGAGCTTATCATCGAAGAATTTGGCCACAAAGTGCAGCGGGTTTCCGATGCTGACGTGGAGCAAGTTATCGTTGGTGCTGAAGACAAGGACGAGGATCTTCAGGATCGTCCTCCGGTCATCACTGTTATGGGTCACGTCGACCACGGTAAAACCTCGCTTCTGGACGCCATCCGGAATGCAAAAGTTGTTGCTGGCGAAGCCGGTGGCATTACGCAGCATATCGGCGCCTATCAGGTCGAGCAGGGTGGCAGGAAGATGACCTTCCTCGATACTCCGGGTCACGCGGCGTTTACGTCGATGCGTGCCCGAGGCGCTCAGGTAACGGACATTGTTGTTCTGGTGGTTGCAGCGGACGACGCGGTCATGCCGCAAACGATCGAGGCGATTAACCACGCGAAGGCGGCGAAAGTCCCGATGATCGTGGCGATCAACAAGATCGACCGTCCGGACGCAGATCCAAACAAAGTTCGCACCGACTTGCTTCAGCACGAGGTCATCGTCGAGCAGATGTCTGGCGAAGTGCAGGACGTTGAGGTTTCGGCGATCAACGGCACTGGTCTGGAACAACTGCTTGAGGCGATCTCCCTTCAGTCGGAAATACTGGAACTGAAAGCCAACCCAGCGCGCGCCGCAACGGGCGCGGTTATCGAAGCGCAGCTTGATGTGGGCCGTGGTCCTGTCGCGACTGTTCTGGTGCAGAACGGCACCCTTCGTCAGGGCGACATCTTTGTTGTCGGCGAGCAGTGGGGCCGCGTCCGCGCTATGGAAAACGATCATGGTGACCGCGTGAAAGAAGCCGGACCGTCGGTTCCAGTCGAGGTGCTTGGTCTGAACGGCACACCAGAAGCGGGTGACGTTCTAAGCGTCGTCTCAACCGAAGCGCAGGCGCGCGAGATCGCAGAATATCGCGCGAATGCCGCCAAAGATAAACGCGCTGCGGCTGGTGCTGCAACAACGCTCGAACAGCTTATGGCAAATGCCAAAGCCAACGAAGACGTTAGCGAACTACCAATCCTCGTCAAAGCCGACGTGCAGGGTTCTGCCGAAGCCATCGTTCAGGCGATGGAGAAAATCGGCAACGACGAAGTGCGTGTTCGGGTTTTGCACTCGGGCGTGGGT
The DNA here is from genome assembly GCF_057460485.1 of Boseongicola sp. NCBI lineage: Bacteria > Pseudomonadati > Pseudomonadota > Alphaproteobacteria > Rhodobacterales > Paracoccaceae > Boseongicola > Boseongicola sp. Next base: position 10,551 of record NZ_JBVCWP010000091.1, on the reverse strand, counting down.
GCGATCACGGAAAGCGACATCGGTCTGGCGGAAGCCTCGGGGTCGCCAGTGTTTGGCTTTAACGTGCGGGCAAACGCGCCGGCGCGAAACGCAGCTAACCAGAAGGGCGTGGAAATCCGCTATTACAGCGTGATCTACGATCTTGTGGACGACGTGAAAGCGGCGGCGTCGGGTCTTTTGTCGGCAGAGGTTCGTGAGAACTTCATCGGCTACGCGCAGATCAAAGAGGTCTTCAAGGTCTCGAACGTCGGCAAAGTTGCGGGGTGTCTCGTCACCGAAGGCATCGCGCGTCGTTCGGCAGGGGTACGCCTTCTGCGCGACAACGTCGTGATTCACGAAGGCACGCTGAAGACTTTGAAGCGCTTCAAGGACGAAGTGCCCGAAGTCCAGTCTGGTCAGGAATGCGGCATGGCGTTTGAGAACTACGAAGACATCCGCCCGAATGACGTCATCGAGATTTTCGAGCGTGAAGAGGTCGAACGTAATCTGAAGTAAGGTGACGCAAAATTAGCGGAACATTATTCCGCTTTGAGGCCCGCACTTTGTGCGGGCCTTTTTTTCTGTTGGATGGACTTGGCGAAGTAGAGAAGGATGTCGGCCGGGGGTGACACAGCCGACATCGACAGAGGCCTTCTTTGAGGCAATAGTTTCCATCAAAGAAGCAATCACCAAGAGAGCCCAAAAATGAAAATCGCCTTCACAATGGATGACCTACCGTTGTGGCCACAATCCTATCCACCGCCCGGATATACCGCTGATGGAATTGTGAGGTCGATCCGAAGCGCATTGAAAGAACACTCGATATCAGGCGTCTATTCCTTTTCTAACTCGTGGCCTCTTCTGAAACACCCGGAGTTCTCTAAAATCCTCGATGATTGGGTTTCTGACGGGCATCACATCGCCAATCACACCCATTCGCATATCGAATTGCCTGATGTTACCGCCGAGGCGTTCATCGCGGATATTGATGCGGCTGAAACGCATCTGGCTCCCTGGGTATCCAAGGCTCCGCTGAAACTGTTTCGACATCCATTATGCCATTGGGGTGAGACGCCAGAGAAACTAGAGAAAGTGAATTCCCATCTTCGGTCCAGAAGCTTAACGCCAGTCGACGTTACGTCCTGGGCCTACGAATGGACGTGGAACCGCGCCTATAGAAACGCCTTGGATTCCCGCGACAAGGCTGCCCTGGAATTCGTAAAAACAAGCTTCCTGGATTTTTCAGCAGCCCAGCTACGTCATGACATGGCTGCTGCGGAGGTTTGGTTCGGCAAAGAGACTATCGGGATCACTTTGGGGCATAATGTGCCATTTTTCGCGGATATCGCATCTGATTACTTCGCGCGCCTGAAAGAAGAAGGCGTTGTTTTTGTTCCGCTTGCAGAGGCACTGAGCGGTCCGGGGCAAGCAGTCGTCGGTTCAGTCGTTTCCGGAGAGTTTCTAGTCCTGCAACAAAAGCTGGCAGCTGCGGCCGGTCTTCCTACCAAAAAACTCCCAGAGGATCAGTTGGCGGTTCATGCCAAGATAGTTGAGATGGCAATCGGCCAAAGCGGTTGACGATATGACTCTCGGGGGTGGGTCGGAAGCCGACATTGGTAGATTTCATTCGCGGCCCCTACCGGGAATCTGCACTTCCCTCTAACACGCGAAAGGGCGCCACATCCTCGCAGCGCGTCTTTGCCCTGAATGAAACCAAATGCCCAAGCTTTCGTGAATGCGCCGCTCTTGACAGAAGGCTTATACAGGCAATCCGAAGTAGAGCCGCTTACCGACCCGAACTGCGATGCGTCCGTCTGATAGGGCCTGAACAAAACGCCCCTGAACCGATACGCAACTTCCCAACAGGATCGTTCTGATCATTCTGCCGCCCCAGCAATTCGGTCCCAACATCATAGACGAATTTGGTACAACTAAAAGCTCTGCGTTTTTTATTTGTTGCGCCAGAGCGCACAAATCCCGCGCAGCTATAACCAATCTCGCAGGATCGGGATCAGCGGAGCGTCTGCGGGTGGCATTGGAAAGTCGCGCAGGTCCCGCGTGAACACCCATTTCAGAGTCTGGCCTTCTTGCGCAATCGGCGTGCCGTCCCATTTACGGCAAGCAAACAGCGGCATCAGCAAATGGAAGTCGTCATAGGCGTGGCTTGCGAAGGTCAGCGGCGCAAGGCAGCTGGCCCAGGTGTCGATCCCAAGCTCTTCGCGCAATTCGCGGATCAGCGCGGCTTCGGGGGTCTCTCCGATTTCCACCTTGCCGCCCGGAAACTCCCAGAGACCAGCCATGGACTTGCCCTCGGGGCGCTGCGCAATCAGAACACGCCCGTCCGGATCAACAAGCGCCACGGCCGAGACAAGCACTGTCTTCACGACCGGTAATCGGCATTGATCGCAATGTATTGCGCCGTCAGATCGCAGGTCCAGAACGTGGAGGATCCGTCGCCAAGCCCAAGATCAACGCGGATCGTCACGTTCTCGCCCTTCATATGTGCCGCGGCGTCGGCCTCGATATAGCCGGGGGCAATCTGACCATCCCTGGCAACCAGAGTATCTCCAAACCAGATCGACAGGCGATCACGGTCAGCCTCGGCGCCAGATTTTCCAACAGCCATGACCACGCGACCCCAGTTCGGGTCCTCTCCGGCGATGGCGGTTTTAACCAGCGGCGAATTCGCAATGGATTTGGCGACGCGCGTCGCATCCTCGTCCGAGGCTGCGCCATTGACGTCAACCGTTACAAACTTTGTCGCACCTTCGCCGTCGCGCACAACCTGGTGGGCCAGATCAAGCATCACCGCGTGAAATGCTGCACGAAAGGCTGCGACGTCTTCTTTCGGAGCGCCTTCAACATCAACGTTGGCCCCATCCGTCGCGACAACCAGAAGGGTGTCCGAGGTGGAAGTGTCACTGTCGACGGTAATCCGGTTGAAGGTCTTGTCCGCCATCTCGGTCGTCCAGGCCTGAAGCGTATCAAAAGACACCCAGGCGTCTGTGAAGATATAGACCAGCATGGTCGCCATATCTGGGGCGATCATCCCCGAGCCCTTGGCGATCCCGGCGATGTTAACCGTCTTGCCCCGTATTTTCAGCGTCTTTGAGGCGCCTTTCGGGAAGGTGTCCGTGGTCATGATCGCACGCGCGGCATCTCCAATCCCAGCGGGGTTGGCGTTGGCGGCAAGCAGTTGAAGCGTGGCGGTGATTTTGTCATCGGGAAGAGGTTCCCCGATAACTCCTGTGGAGGCCGTGAAAATGTTCGTCGCGGGAACGTCCGTGGCTTGCGCGGTCGCGTCGCAAATGCGCTCGACAGACCGAACGCCCTTGATGCCGGTGAATGCGTTCGCGTTGCCAGAATTCACGACGATCGCCACGCCGCCAGTGCCGCTTCTGCCAAGCTTAGCGCGGCAGTCTGTGACCGCAGCCGAGCATGTCTTCGAAGTGGTAAAAACGCCCGCCACGCAGGCCGTATCAGGGCAGAATGCCAGCATCACATCGGCGCGGTCTTTGTATTTGATGCCGGCCGCAACGGTTGCAAACTGCACGCCCTTGATGACGGGCAGATCAGGAAAGCCAGCCTTGGGCGCCAATGGCGAAACAGATAGCTTTCCGGCCAAGATCAGTTCTCCAGAAGCGAGAGATTATCGAGAAGGGCTGGGTCAATGTCGTCAACCGTCACGCGGGTGATGTCGGCGCCGTCGGTCAAATCAGCCACGCGGGCTTCGACCGCCACCTGCCGCAACTGCGTCGTCAGATCGGCGCGCACAACGTCAAGTGGTGGAGCCTCTTTCAGACGCGTCTCGTTCAACCGGATCACGTGCCAGCCGAATTGTGTCTCGACCGGACCTGAGACGGTGCCGGCCTCCATCGACGCGACGGCTTCTTCAAAAGGAGCGACCATAGCGCCCGCACCAAACCAGCCAAGCTCACCGCCGTTCGGTCCCGACGGGCCATCCGAGCGTTCCTGCGCCAGAAGCGAAAATTCAGCGCCCTCTTCCAGATCGGCAATGGCCTGAAGCGCCTCTTTGCGGGCCAGACCTTCTTCGGCACCATCTTCCTGAGTGAACAGGATGTGCGAAGCATTATATTCAGTTTCCGGGACGATCCCGGCGTATGTTTCCTCATAGGCTGCCTGAAGAGCATCTTCGGTGATCGCTTCATCGGTGATGGCTTGGATCAACTCGGCTGCACGCAAAGCGCGGTCCTCGTTTTCAAGCGTGGCTTGCGAGCCGGGCGAAAGATCGCCACCGGACTGCCCAAGAACGGTTTGCTGAACCAACTGATCGAGGATGCCGTCGAACAGAACATCCGCGGGCAGCGACTGGTACTGAGCGGGCAGACGCTGTTTCAACACGATCATGTGCGCCAGTGTAATTTCGGCGCCGTTCACGGTTGCGACCACAGTGTCGGCAGACACGTGGCTATCAGCGTGGATTGGAGCGGATAGCGCCAGAAGCGCAACACAAGCGCCAGAAAACGCGCGTTTAAAAGCCATAATTAACCCTCTCTCGATGCCGCAGCGGCAGGCGACGTTGACAGTGTGAAACCGCGCGCTTACATCGCGTTCAACACGGGATACCGGTTTCGTTTTGCCCTTCTATGGCGAGCCAGAGGCACGGGCAAGCGGATCTCTTCACGCGACCCCGTCAGACACGCACGTTAAGGTTGGTGTAGATGCTTGGATTCGGAACAATTAAGAAAAAGGTCTTTGGGACCGCAAATGACCGCCTGATTAAGGCGACTCAGCCGATCATTGATAAGATCAATGCGCTCGAGCCCGAGTATTCGGCGCTCGACGACGCGGGCCTGATCACCAAGACGGAAGAATTCAAAAAACGGGCGACCGAGGGCGAAAGCCTTGAAAGCCTTCTTCCCGAGGCTTTCGCGAACTGCCGCGAGGGTGCGAGACGCGCGCTGGGACTGCGTGCGTTTGACGTGCAATTGATCGGGGGCATATTCATGCACCGCGGCAATATTGCTGAGATGAAAACCGGCGAGGGCAAAACGCTTGTGGCGACGTTCCCGGCCTATCTGAACGCTTTAACCGGCGGCGCGGTGCATATCGTCACCGTGAACGACTACCTTGTGCGACGTGACGCGGCCTGGATGGGCAAAGTCTTTTCGGCTCTTGGTATGACCACCGGCGCAGTCTATCCGCAGCAGCCCGACGAAGAGAAGAAAGAGGCCTACAAAGCTGACATCACCTACGCGACCAACAACGAGCTTGGCTTCGATTATCTGCGCGACAATATGAAGTCGAACCTGATCGACATGGGCCAGCGTGGCCACTACTTCGCAATTGTTGACGAGGTCGACTCGATTCTGATCGACGAAGCACGGACCCCGCTGGTGATTTCCGGCCCTGCTCAGGACCGTTCCGAATTGTACGTGACCATCGACAAGCTGATCCCCGAGATCACCGGGGAACACTTCACGCTCGACGAGAAAACCCGGAACGTGACCTACACAGATGAGGGCAACGAGTTCCTCGAACAACGCCTGCATGCAACAGGCCTGCTGCCCGAGGAACAATCGCTTTACGATCCGGAATCCACGACGATTGTGCATCACGTCAATCAGGGTCTGCGTGCTCACAAACTGTTCTCAAAAGACAAAGATTATATCGTCCGCGATGATGCGATTGTGCTGATCGACGAATTTACCGGTCGCATGATGTCAGGGCGTCGTCTTGGAGATGGTCTCCATCAGGCGATCGAAGCGAAAGAAGGCGTGGCGATCCAACCCGAGAACGTCACTCTCGCGTCCGTTACGTTCCAAAACTATTTTCGCCTTTATGAGAAACTTGCCGGGATGACCGGTACGGCCTCGACCGAAGCGGATGAATTTGCAGAAATCTACGGGCTTGGTGTGGTGGAAATCCCCACAAACCGCCCTGTTGCGCGTGTCGACGAAGACGACCAGATTTATCGCACGGCGCAAGAGAAATTTGACGGTGTAGTCAAAGAAATCCAAGCCGCGAATAAGACCGGGCAACCGGTTCTTGTCGGCACGACTTCGATTGAACGGTCTGAGTTCCTCGCGCAGCTTCTTGAAAAAGAGGGTATTCCCCATAACGTCCTGAACGCGCGGCAGCACGAGCAGGAGGCGCAGATCATCGCCGATGCGGGCAAACCAGACGCTGTGACCATTGCGACCAACATGGCGGGTCGGGGCACTGACATTCAGCTTGGCGGCAACGTCGAGATGCGCGTGCTTCAGGCATTGGCAGAAGACCCCGAAGCCGACCCGGAAGCCTTGCGTTCACGGATCGAAGCCGAGGTTGCTGACGCCAAGGGAAAGGTGATCGCAGCGGGCGGCCTTTATGTTCTGGCAACAGAGCGTCACGAAAGCCGGCGGATCGACAATCAGCTACGCGGCCGTTCAGGCCGTCAGGGTGACCCCGGCCGTTCGTCGTTCTTCCTTAGCCTCGAAGACGATCTGATGCGGATTTTCGGTTCTGAACGGCTCGACAAAGTGTTGTCGACGCTTGGCATGAACGAGGGCGAAGCGATCAAACACCCCTGGGTAAACAAGTCGCTCGAGCGTGCGCAGGCGAAGGTCGAAGGGCGCAACTTTGACATCCGTAAACAGCTTTTGAAGTTTGACGACGTGATGAACGACCAGCGGAAAGTGATCTTTGGTCAACGCCGAGAAATCATGGAAGCGGACGAGCTTGAAGAGATCGTTCAGGACATGCGCGATCAGGTGATTGACGATCTGGTCGACACCTATATTCCACCGAAATCCTATGCAGATCAGTGGGATACTGAAGGTCTGAAGGTTGCTCTTGAGGAAAAGCTGGGTGTCACGGTTCCGGTTGTCGAATGGGGTGATGAAGAAGGCGTGGATGACGAGGAAATCCGCGAACGGCTTTATGAGGCGTCTGGCGAATTCATGAAAGCGAAGGGCGAGCAATTCGGTGCCGAAAATATGCGCTCGATCGAAAAGCAGCTTTTGTTGCAGACGATGGATGCGAAATGGCGCGAGCACCTTCTGACGCTTGAACACCTACGTTCAGTCGTCGGTTTCCGGTCCTATGCGCAACGTGATCCCTTGAACGAATACAAGACCGAAGCGTTCCAATTGTTCGAAGGTTTGCTTGACGGCCTTCGCGGCGAAGTCACTGAAAAGCTCGCTCAGATCCGGCCAATGTCGCAAGAAGAGCAGCAGGCGATGATGCAGCAAATGCTGGCGCAACAGCAGGCGGCCACCGGTGCGGCTCCTGCCGTCGAAGACGCGTCTCCACCCGCGCCGACGCAGGAGGCCATCGATGCAGGTTTTGTCGAAGCCGATCCGGCGACTTGGGGCAACCCTGGCCGCAACGACGTCTGTCCGTGTGGATCAGGCAAGAAATTCAAGCATTGCCACGGGTCGCTCTGACGGCCTGTGGCGTAATGGCTTCAAACTGTTGGTAAATATAGCGCCGCGTATCGAATGATGCGCGACGCAACCCGTTTTGCGGTAGGCTTTGATCAAGAAACCACCGGCATAAATGATCGGTCCGGTGGGGTTACCCGTGCTGACAACGGAGGCAGGATTGATCTTACGCGACCCCGCAATTCGACGGCGCGCCATTTTGGGTGTGTCGGTGATGATCCTGGCGTTCTCCGCCGGTCACATCATGCAGAACGTGCTCGCGCGCGACACGAATCTTGCCGTACGTGGACTTACCCCGGATGCCGGCCCAGTGGTGCACGAAGGCACTCGCGCGCCGGGCCTGCCTGTGCCCCCCGCGGCCACGCTTACCCCGTTTCAGGCGCCTGACTTTACCCCAGGCGACCGCATCACAGACGACCCGCCGCTTCCCGAGCTTCCCCTGGAAGACGCCTCTGCTGTGCCTATGGGCGCGCCCTGTCGCATAACAGTCGATGCGAGTGCAGGCGGCGCCGGTGTGATCTGGCTGGAGGTCGCAGCACCATGTCTGGCAGAGCAAACGGTCAATGTCGCTCAGGATGGGATGCATGTTGACTGGCGGCTTGACGCAAACGGCCGCCTTTCGGCCGATCTGCCCGCGCTGTCTGTAGCACCAAGCGTGACGTTGCGTTTTGCGGATGGTTCGGTCGAGACAGTTTCTTTGCCGATGCCCGATGTCCGAAACGTGTCCCGCGTGGCTTTGACATGGGACGGACCGCAGATACTGGGCCTGAATGCACTGGAATATGACGCGGCTTATGGCGGCGCGGGCCATGTCCATTCGGGGGCTCCGGGACAGGTTGAAACCGACGGGTCACGCGGATTTCTAATGCAGCTTGGTGATGGGTCCGGCGCGATGGCGCAGGTCTACACCTTTCCGCGCAGTGACTCATCGCGGCGCGGCGCTGTGCACCTTAGCGCTGAAGCCGAAGTCACCTCGGAAACCTGTGGGCGTTTAACGGTCGCTACAGCAATTCAGACAGATGCGTTCGGCGGCCTGATGAAACGTGACGTGACGCTGTCGATGCCAAGCTGCGACAATCTTGGGGACATCGTTTCGCTGACCACGCTGTTTCGCGAGATCCGGCTTGCGGCGCGCTAAAGGTAGCCTGCGCCTCATCCGCGATTAGGACGTGCTTACGATCCAGAAAGAGCACTCTGAATTACTCAGTCTTTAGGTGTGAAATCGCTGCGCGGGAAAAGTCCAAAGGCGCGTCCCATGACGACAACACGGGCGACTGCAAGATACGCGCACGCGCCATGCGATGCGCTACCGCTTCGATCAACTTGAAATCTCTGACCAATGCAAACCCAACACCGCGAATGTCTGTCAGGCGCGATACCGGTGCGGACAAGACGTGATTGAAATCGCCGAAGGTCTCAAGCACCCGGCTGGCAACTGGCTTCGCGTCACAGTGCGCTAGCGGCCTGAACAGCACAGCTCAAGAATCTCATAGTCTGGCATCACCACGCGCCATAAAATGACCCTTTCGCGTAACCGCTGGCGATGGGTCTCGATATAAGATTGGAGCCGCCCCTGCGTGCCGGTGACGATCAGCTCCTGCCCCCTCAAAAAGTGACAGCGAGGTTTCATTGAAAGACGGATCAGACATGCACGTCACGCTGATTTGTTCAGGGGGAACATCGCGTTAGCCGCAGGGCGCTTTTCGACGGTCCCGCGTTGGTGCGGCGGATATCAAATTCGCCAGGATGGAAGAAACCGCGTTTCGTCGTGTCTAGCTTTCACATTCCAAGATTATGGACAAAGCCCTCGCGGACAGTAACTTTGCCCGACGCGCTTCCGTAGGAGCCAAAGTCGTATTCATTGATCTGGTTCGTACAGATCGGACCAAGACGGGCCATGGTCTGAATTCCGTTGGACTTATAGTGCCCGCGCAACAGGCCGCTGTGCCAGATGACAAAGCAGCCATCGAACTTGTCCCAGCCGAAATCGTTGACCTGTTCACTGACGACGGGACGCGTATTGCGAAGTGACGCCCCGGCGATGTGATTGCCACTGACCTTGCCAATATCAAATCACCTGTAAGCGACCGAGCAGTTGCTGAAGTCAGCGATGGGTGTGGACCCTCCGCAGCCCATCAAAACGAAAGACAGGATCACCAATAGAAAACGCACCATCAAATGTCTCCTTCAAGAGCCTTGTCTGGCGTCATGAAGAAAATATGGCGACACTCAATTTAGGACCCGGCGCCAACCTTAGTGGCAACCAAGATTAACAAAGATCAGGAAGTTCGGAAGAATTCAGTGTGCCTCAGCTCTTCATGCCATCCCAGAAGGTTTTGACCTTCTTGAAGAACCCAGACGTCTCGGGGTTGTTCTCTTCTGAAAGCTTCTCGAACTCTTTCAAAAGCTCTTTTTGCTTCGACGTCAGGTTCACTGGTGTCTCAACCGCCAGTTCGATGAACATATCGCCAGAAGGCCCGCCTCTGAGCGCAGGCATACCTTTGGACCGTAGGCGCATCTGGCGACCAGATTGGCTTCCAGCGGGCACTTTGACCCGGCTGCGACCGCCGTCAATTGTTGGCACTTCGATATCGCCGCCTATAGCCGCGGCAGTCATAGAAACAGGCACGTGGCAGTAAAGACTTGCTCCATCGCGTTTGAAAAGCGTGTGTTCCGCAACCTCGATAAAGATATAAAGGTCGCCCGTCGGCCCACCGCGCAAACCGGCCTCGCCTTCGCCGGAAAGCCGGATGCGTGTACCGGTTTCGACGCCTGCGGGGATGTTCACTGACAGCGAACGATCCTTTTCAACACGGCCCGCGCCGCCGCAGTTTGTGCAGGGGTTCTGGATGATCTGGCCCATGCCGGAACAGGTCGGGCAGGTCCGTTCAACGGTGAAAAAGCCCTGCTGCGCGCGCACTTTCCCCATTCCGGAACACGTCGGACAGCTTGTAGGTTCGGCACCACCCTGCGCACCCGTGCCCTCACAGACGTCACAACCGACTGCGGTTGGCACCTGGACCGCTTTTTGAAGTCCGCTAAAGGCGTCTTCCAAAGAAATTCGCAAGTTATACCGCAGGTCCGACCCGCGCGCCGCCCGTTGACCGGCGCCACCACGGCGTCCGCCCATAACGTCGCCGAAAAGATCGTCAAACACGTCCGAGAACGCCGATGAAAAGTCGCCCTG